>CAMVAJ010000025.1 GCA_947165425.1 uncultured Clostridia bacterium | reverse complement strand
GGGCTTCAAGTTCTCCACCTACGCGACCTGGTGGATCCGCCAGTCCATCACCCGCGCCCTGGCGGACCAGGCGCGGACGATCCGGATTCCCGTCCACATGGTGGAGACCATCAACCGGCTCATCCGGACCAGCCGCCAGCTGATGCAGGAGTACGGCCGCGAGCCCACCACCGAGGAGATCGCCCAGGCGATGCACCTGACCGAGAGCCGCGTGCAGGAGATCATCAAGATCGCCCAGGATCCGGTCAGCCTCGAGACCCCCATCGGCGAGGAGGAGGACAGCCATCTGGGCGACTTCATCCCGGACGACTCCGCCCCCGCGCCCCTGGAGGCCGCCTCCTTCACGCTCCAGCGGGAGCAGCTGATGAAGGTGCTGGACACCCTCACCGAGCGGGAGAAGAAGGTGCTCATCCTGCGCTACGGCCTGGACGGCGGCCGCTCCTACACGCTGGAGGAGGTGGGCGAGAAGTTCCACGTCACCCGCGAGCGGATCCGGCAAATCGAGGCGAAGGCCCTGCGCAAGCTCAAGTCCAACCGGACGATCCGGGAGATGAAGGACTGACATGCTCGACGAGAGATTAGCCCTCGCCGCCAGCCTCTACGTCCCCTGCGCCTTCGGCGCGGATATCGGGACCGACCACGCCCTGCTCCCCTGTGCATTGCTGGAGCGGGGCGTTTGCCGTGAGATGATCCTGGCGGACATCAGCCCCAAGGCGCTGGGCCAGGCGGCCCGGGAGGTGGAGGCCCGCGGCCTGCAGGAGCGGATCACCCTGCGCTGCGCGGACGGCCTCGACGCGCTGGACGGGATGCCGCCCTGCGGCTGCGTCTCCGTGACCGGCATGGGCGGGGACACGATGGCGGAGATGCTGCGCCGCGGCCGGGACCATCTGCGGGGCGCGGCGCTGGTGCTCTGCGCCCACACGCGCCAGGACAGGGCGCGGCTCGCCCTCCGGGAGATCGGCTACCGCCTGACGCGGGAGGAGCCCTGCGTCTGCAACGGCCACGCCTACCTGGTCTGGCGCGCCGAGCCCGGGGAGGAGCCCCCCTACACCCCCGAGGAGCTGGCCTGCGGCCGGCTGCTGTTCCGGAGCGCTTCCCCCATGCTCCGGCCCTATGTGGAGATGAAGCTCGAGACCCTCGGGCGCAGGCTCGAGGGCCTGCGCCGCGCCGAGCGCCAGGACGAGCAGGCGATCCGGGAGGCGGAGGCGATGGCGGCCTATTATCACACGCAAACGGAATGATAATTGACAGAATCTATACCATGGTATATACTTATATCAAAGGAGGTGCACACCATGACGATGATGGCCAAAGTGTTTGAAAACGGGAGAAGCCAGGCGATCAGGTTGCCCAAAGAGTATCGTTTTTCGTCTGACGAAGTGATGATCAACCGCATCGGTGATGTGGTGCTGCTCATGCCAAAGACCAGCAAATGGGATTCTTTTATGCAGGCAATTGATATGTTTTCGGACGACTTCATGAAAGACGGACGCGAAGATCAAGGCATGCAGGAGCGTGAAGCACTGTGAGATACATGCTAGATACCAACATTTGTATTCTGGCAATCAAGAAGAAGTCAGCGAGCGTACTGCAAAGATTGAAGAAGCTGGAACCTACAGATGTGTGCATTTCTACGGTGACCTATGCAGAGCTCGTGCATGGTGTCGAAAAAAGCGCGTTCCCAGATAGGAACAGGGCTGCCCTTTTGCTGTTGCTGGCAAATATTGAAATAATGGATTTTAATATGCAGGCGGCTGACGAATACGGAAGAGTCCGAGCGTGCCTCGAGAAGTGCGGCGTACCGATTGGACCCCTTGATACCATGATCGCTGGGCATGCCAAGTCGCTCGGCTATACGGTTGTAACAAACAACATACGAGAGTTTTCCCGGGTGGAAGGACTCAAAGTGATCGATTGGACAGAGTAAGATAGAAATATCGGAAATACAGTGGCTTTTGACAAAGGGATTGCTTATACACGTGCATTGGATTATTTGTGCGTTGTGAAATAACAAAAATACTGGAGAAGGATATGATCATCTCAGAAATTGTTACCTTCATCGACACCCTCGCCCCCTTCGAGACCCAGGAGCCCTACGACAATTCGGGGCTGCTGGTGGGGGACGCGGGCTGGGCGGTGAAGGGGATTCATGTGGCCCTGGACGTGACCGACCGCGTGCTGGACGAGGCGGAGGCGGCGGGGGCGAATCTGCTCCTCACCCACCACCCGATGATGTTCTCCGCGCGGAAGCGGATGACGGAGATGGACACGGAGGGGCGGCTGCTCTGCCGGATGATCCGGGGGCGGATGGGGCTGATCGCGGCCCACACCAACTGGGACCGTGCGCCGGGCGGCATCAGCGACGCGCTGGCGGCGGCCCTGGGGCTGACGGGGGTGACGGGCGAGGGCTTTCTCCGCGTGGGCGAGCTGCCGGAGGCGCTCACTGCCGACGCGCTGACGGCCTGGGTCTCCGGGCGCCTGCGAACGCCGGTGCGGCCGATGGCGCAGTGGCCGGCGGCGCGGCGGGCGCAGCGGGTCGCGGTCTGCGGCGGCGCGGGGAGCGAGCTCTGGGAGGAGGCCTGCGCCCTGGGCGCGGAGGTCTTCGTCACCGGGGAGATCAGGCACCACCACGCGCTCCTGGCGGCGGACGCGGGCATGCTCTGCCTGGAGGCCGGGCACTTCGCCACCGAGGAGCCGGGGATCTTCGCCCTGGCGGACGCTTTACAAAAACAGCTGGATGCGGTACAATGCAAAATACCCTTCACCCGCTCGCGGGCGGGCGGCTATGCCTGCCCCGAGAAGCGGTGACACCACGCAAGGAGGAACCACGCATGAGCGACATCCAGGCCCTGTGGGCTTATATGCAGGAGGACATGAAGGCCGACGCCATCGGAAACGAGCTGCGCAGCTCCCCGATCCGGCAGAAGCTGGAAAAGACCCGCGATTTTATCATGCAGCAGAAGACGGAGTACGACCAGATGGAGGAGCAGGTGGCCGTCCACGCGGACCGCAAGGACGCCATCACCGACGCCCTCAAGCGGGCGCAGGAGCAGCTCGCCGCGCTGGCGGAGCGCTTCGAGCAGAACCCTCCGGAGAACCAGGAGGAGACGGCGAAGATGATCGCCGAGGCGGACAAGTGCCGCCGGACGCTCATGAGCTACGAGCAGGAGCTGCGCCACATCCAGAAGCTCTCCAACGAGATGACCCGCAAGGCGACCAGCATCCGGGCGGACACCGCCAAGGCCCGCAAGGAGTTCGACCTCATGAAGGAGGAGTACAACGCCGAGTCGGAGTCGAAGAAAAAGCTCTGGGCCCAGGCCCGCAAGAACGCGGACGCTAAAGCCCAGGGCATCCCGGAGGCGCTGATGGCGGCGTACAACAGCGTCAAGAAGCACATCACGCCGCCCATGGCCCGGCTGCAGGCCGGCCAGTGCGCCGGCTGCAACACCAGCCAGCCCTCCGCCGCCCTGCGCAAGATCGACGCGGGCGAGGAGCTGGTGGAGTGCGAGACCTGCGGACGGATCCTGATCAAGGGCGAATAATTAAATGCGACATGCAACCGGAGACCAGCCCCTCTGTCGCTGCGGCGACATCTCCCCATCAAAGATGGGGAGATAGGGCTAAAGTACAGTATCTAAAAACCTCCCCAGCTTGCTGGGGAGGGGGACCGCCGCCCTCCGCGGGGCGGCGGTGGAAGGGCTGGTCTTCGGACAAAAAGCAACCCCGGCAGTGCGCCGGGGTTTTTGCGTGCTTTGGTTTACTTGGCGTAGGCCACGGACCGGGTTTCCCGGATGATGTTGACCTTGACCTGGCCGGGATACTGCATCTCGCTCTCGATGCGGTTCGCGATCTCCATCGCGAGGACGGAGGCGCCGTCGTCGGAGACGTCCTCCGGCTTGACCATGATGCGCACCTCGTGGCCGGACTGGAAGGCGTAGGCGTTCTCCACGCCCGGGTAGCTCATGGCGATGTCCTGCAGGGTCTCCAGGCGCTTGATGTAGTTCTCCAGGCTCTCGCGGCGCGCGCCGGGGCGGGCGGCGGAGATGGCGTCGGCGGCCTGCACCAGCACGGCCTCGACCGTCGCGGGCTCGATGTCGTTGTGGTGCGCCAGGATCGCGTGGATCACGTCGGGGCTCTCGTTGTACTTGCGGGCCAGCTCGGCGCCGAGGGTCACGTGGGTGCCCTCCGCCTCGTGGTCCACGGCCTTGCCGATATCGTGCAGCAGGCCGGCGCGCTTGGCCAGCTGGACGTCCGCGCCCAGCTCGGAGGCCATCAGGCCCGCCAGGTAGCAGACCTCCAGGGAGTGCTTCAGCACGTTCTGGCCGTAGGAGGTGCGGTACTTCAGGCGGCCGAGGAGCTTGACCAGCTCGGGGTGCAGGCCGTGGAGCCCGCTGTCGAAGACGGCGGCGTCGCCGGCCTCGCGGATGCGCTGGTCCACCTCGCGCTTCGCCCGCTCCACCATCTCCTCGATGCGGGCGGGATGGATGCGGCCGTCGGAGATCAGGTGCTCCAGGGTCAGCCGGGCGATCTCACGGCGCACCGGGTCGAAGGCGGAGACGATGACGGTGTCCGGCGTGTCGTCGATGATGAGCTCGACGCCG
The DNA here is from genome assembly GCA_947165425.1 of uncultured Clostridia bacterium. Taxonomy (GTDB): domain Bacteria; phylum Bacillota; class Clostridia; order Christensenellales; family Aristaeellaceae; genus RUG11272. The sequence continues at coordinate 27,017 of CAMVAJ010000025.1, read as the reverse complement.
GTCAGGCTCTCCAGGGTCCGGATGTTCCGGCCCTCGCGGCCGATGATGCGGCCCTTCATGTCGTCGTTGGGCAGGGAGACGGTGGAGACGGTGGTCTCCGCCACGTGGTCAGCGGCGCAGCGCTGGATGGCCTGCACGATGATGTTGCGGGCCTTCTTCTCGCTCTCCTCCTTGGCCTTGGCCTCGATCTCCCGGACGGTGGAGCCGGCCTTGTGGTAGGCGTCCTTCTGCACCTGCAGGATGATCTCCTGCTTGGCCTCGTCCTGGGTCATGGCGGCGATGCGCTCCAGCTCCTGGGTCTGGCGGCTGTGGAGCTCCTCCGCGTCCTCGCGCAGCTTGTTGACGGCCTCCTCCTGCTTGCTGATGTCCTGGGTGCGCTTGTTCAGCGCCTTCTCCCGGTCCTCCAGGTTGTCGGCCTTCTTGTCCAGGGTCTCCTCGCGCTGCTCCAGGCGGCGCTCGGTGCGCTGGATCTCGGCCCGGCGCTCCTTCATCTCCGCCTCGGCGGCGTTCTTGTCGTGGTCAATCTCCGCGTCCACCGCGGCCTTTTCCTTCAGGATTTCCTCTTTGGCTTCCAGGATTTTCTCGCGCTTATACTCATCGGCCTTCTGCACCGCGTCGTCGTAGAGGCGCTTGGCGTATTCCTCGGTGCGTCCGATCTTTTTTTCCGTGCCCTGCTTGCGGTATTCATAGCCTCCGAACGCGCCCGCCGCGCAGGCGAGGACCGCGATCAGGATGGCAATCCATGGTGACATATTTCCCCTCCTTTTTTTGTTTTTTTGGATGATTTCGTTGCTTATGGAACCACCAAAAGCCGTGCTTGGCACGGCTTCTCCGGGCTGCTCCTCATTGCGCCTTCTCAACCAGGCTCAAAAATCAGCGCCTGTCCGCCCACGGCAGCGCGCGCTGTTCTATGATGACATACGCCGTAGACCGGCGTAAAAGGTAGGACGGTGATGAAAACAGCCCGGCGGCGCAGCCTTGCGCTCCGTCGTGGCCGGTCCAATATCTATTGTACTGATTTCATCAGCAATGTCAAGGCTTTTTCCCGGGAGGACGGAATTCTTCGGAAAAAAAAGAATCATTTCGTTCTGATCAAAACGGAAACAATCCAAAACCAGCCTGTCCGCTGCGCTGCATGGTGCGGACAGGCCGGTTTTGAGAAAAAGGATTTATCTGCAGACCAGCCCTTCCACCGCCGCAGCGACAGAGGGGTCGGTCTTTTGCAGTATCGCAGGCTTGTATGAAATATATATTACCAGATCGAGATCCGCTTCTCCGGCGGGAGATACATCTTGTCCTTCTCCGTGACGCCGAAGGCCTCGTACCACTCGCTGAAATTGCGGGGCGGCATGTTGGCGCGCAGCACGTTCGGGGAGTGGACGTCGTTGGCCAGCAGGTACTGGATGTACTCCTCCTTCGCCTTCATGCACCACACGCGGGCCCAGTTCTTGAAATAGGCCGGATAGTCGGGGTTGTCCAGCGTGTGCATGATCTCCAGGGTCACGCCCATGCCGCCGTTGTCCGCGATGTTCTCGCTGACGACGAGCTCGCCGCTGACCTTTCCGCCGTGGAACTCGATGCCGTCGAACTGCTCGACCATGTCCTTGGTCAGGGCCTTGAAGGCCTCGAAGTCCTCCTCGGTCCACCAGTTCGTCAGGTTGCCCTTCTCGTCGAAGTGCGCGCCGTTGTTGTCGAAGGCGTGGGAGATCTCGTGCCCGATCACCGCGCCGATGCCGCCGAGGTTCTCGCTGACGCTCTGGCTGAGGGCGTAGAAGGGCTTTTGCAGGATCGCCGCCGGGAAGGTGATGTCGTTGCTGGACGGGTTGTAGGACGCGTTCACCATATGGCCGGGCATGTGCCACTCGGTCCGGTCGACCGGCTCGAGGGCCCGATCGAAGCGGTCCTTCCGGCGGACGGCCAGGATCTTCTGCGCCGCCTCGAAGAGGGAATCGTCCTCGTCGAAGACGAGCTGAGACCAGATGGGCTTGATCTCGTCCGGGTAGCCCATCTTGATTTTGATGGCGCTCAGCTTCTTGATGGCCTCCTGCTTGGTGGCCTCCTGGAGGAAGGTGTTCTTGCGCATCCGGAGCTCGTAGGTGGCGATGACCTTCTTGACGATCGAGACGACGTCCTTTTTCGCCTCCTCGCCGAAATAGGTCCGGCCGTAGTAGACGCCGACGGGCTCGGAATACATCTGGGAGGCCATCTGGTAGGCCTGCTTCTCCAGGGCGGGGTCGCTCGCCACGCCCATCAGGGCCCGCTGATAGGTCCTGCCGAGGGCGGCCAACTCCTCGGAGAGGTACGGGGTGCAGCTGAGCAGCGTCGTGACATAGGCCCAGTGCAGGTAGAGGCTCAGGTTCTCCGCCGAGAAATAGCTCTTCATCTCGCGGATGGCCTTGGGGTCGTAGGCGATGAGGGTGTCCGGCGCCCGGTCGCCGTAGAGGGCGGTCAGGATCCCCTTGATATCGAAGGGCGCGACGCAGGCGGCCACCTCGTCGGCCTTCATCGGGTTATGGTTGTTGAAATACTCGGCCCACTCCAGCTGGCTCTTGACCTTCTGCGCCACCAGGGCGTCGAAGGCCAGCGTGTCCGCTAAATACTGCTTCTGCTCCTGGGCGGAGAGGGGCGTGTGGGCCAGTACCTGGGCGGCCATGCCGGAGTAGACAGCCAGCAGCTGCTGACCGGCGGGGTTCTCCCCGTAGTAGGTGGTGTCCGGCAGGATGGTGTCCGGGCCCATGACGATGAACGCGTTCTTCGTCGCGTCCTGCATGTCCGGCCGCACGAACATCTGGACCGGCAGCTCGACGCCCTTCAGCAGGAGCTCGGGGGCGGCCTGGTTCAGCTCGTCCACGGTGTGGATGGCGCGCAGGGCCTCCAGCTTCGCCAGCGCCGGGGCGATCCCCTCCCGGTTCCGCCGCGCCGTGTCGAGGAACTTCCGGTAGAGGCCCACAGCGTACTTCATCTCCGGGATGTCGGTGGTCTTCTCGCCGGCGGCCAGCGCCTTGAAGTCCGCCATCATCAGCTTTTCCACGTCCTGATCCAGCTCGGCGAAGCCGCCGGCGGTGGGCCGGTCGTCCGGGATGACGGCGGTTTTGAGCCATTCGCCGTTGACAGCCTGATAGAGATCGTCCTGAATACGGGTTTCAATGGTGTTGGTCATGTTCTGATGCCTCCTTATGTGCCGTATTATAACGCAATCCCGGGTGGAGCGCAATATTCTGCCCGAAGAACGACCTGTGGTACACAAATCAGCAGGGCTGATCCTGAAACCGGCCCTTCCGCTGCCGTCCAGGCTTTCGCTCCGCCCCCTTGCGTCCCGGCGGCATTCGATGGTATAATCCCCTCAGACACAGGGGGAGGAGAGCCGATGCTTGCTTTTGACAGCCGCTGGGCGGCGTATGACGCCACCTCGGTGGCGAACCAGTTTATTATTGAATATATGCCGTCCGCCAAGGGCGAGCACGTCAAGGTCTATCTCTACGGCCTGATGCTCTGCGCTCAGCGGCGGGAGGACGCCTCGGTGGAGGTCATCGCCCACGACCTGGAGATGAACGAGGAGGACGTGCAGGCCGCCTTCCGGCACTGGGAGTACGCGGGGCTGGTGGAGCGCGTCCGGGACGAGGGCGGCGAGTACCGCTATATCCACCCGATCTGGCGCTCCTTTATGGCCGGGGAGCGGGGCGAGGACCCCGCCTTCCAGGCTTTCATGGAGGGTCTCTACGCCGCCTTCGGCGGGCAGCGGGACCTCCACGGCGCGGAGAAGCGCAAGGCCCTGGAGTGGGTGGAGGAGCTGCGCCTGCCCCCGGAGGTGGTGCTCGTGCTCGTCAAGCACCTGATCTCCACCCAGGGGATGAACTTCCGCTTCGGCGGCAAGAACCCGGAGCGCCTGGCCCAGCTCCTGGCCGACGAGAAGGCGGTCACGGTGGACGACGCCCTCGAGATCCTCGCCCGCGACCAGGACATCGAGGACGGCGTGCGGGAGGTGCTGCGGCGCTTCCGCCTCCGGCGGCAGCCGAGCCAGGACGAGGTCGATCTCTACCGCAAGTGGCGGCGCGACTGGGGCTTCTCCCGGGAGGCGATCCTTGCCGCCTGCGCGGAGACGGTCAAGGGCTCGCCCAACCTCGCCTACCTGGACGGCGTACTCTCCGGCATCCGCGCCCGGGCGGGGGCGGCCGACACGGACGCCGTCCGCCGGGATCAGGAGGAGAGCGAGCAGATCCACGCGTTCCTGCGGACCCTGGGCGCGCCGGGCGTGACCCTCAACGAGGGCACCCGCGCCGCCTACCGGGAGCTGCGGAGGCTCTACCCGCACGAGGTGCTGCTGGCCGCCGCCCGGGAGTGCGCCACCCAGGGCAAGGGCCTGGACGACGCGGAGCTGCTGCTGCGCAGCTGGAAGGCGCGGGGCCTGGAGACCGCCGGGGACGTGGAGGCCTACCTGCGCCCCTACCACGCCCGCCGCGCCCTGCTGCAGAAGCTCGGCGAGGCCTGGGGCAAGCGCGCTCCGCAGGGCAGGGCGCACCACGACATGGCCCAGAAATGGCTGGAGACCTACGGCTTCCCGGAGGAGCTGATCCTCCACTGCGCCGCCTGGAGCGCCGACGCGGAGCGGAACATGCCCTACCTGGACAAGCTGCTGACCGCCCTGCACGAGCTCGGCGTCCGCGACGTCGCCGGGGCCGAGGCCCAGCGGGCGCGCTACCGCGCCGCCCAGAGCGCCCCGGCTTCCCGCCCCGAGCGGAGGGTGAGCGCCCAGCAGTACGAGCAGCGGGATTACAGCCAGAAGGCCCCCGCCCCCATGCCCGACTGGCTGATTGAAGGCATGAAAGAGATGGAGCATATCGATGTTTGACATGGCGAAGGAAATCGAGCAGGAGTACGCCCGGCGGCGCGAGCGCTGCGCCGCGGAGGAGGCGCGCCGGGAGGCGGAGGCATTCGCCGCCTGCCCGGAGCTGAAAGCCTTGATCGAGTCCAGGCTTGACCTGGTGCTCGGCGGCGTGGCCCAGATGCTGCAGGGCGCGGGGAGCCGCCAGGACCTGCTCGGCCAGATGGCGGAAAAGAATCGGCAGATCGCGGAGCGGCTCGGCGCCCTCGGGCATCCGGCCGACTGGCTCGATCCGATCTACGAGTGCCCGGACTGCAGGGACACCGGCTATACCGGCGAGCCCCTCAAGCGGGAGTGCGCCTGCCGCCAGGCGATCAAGGCCCGGCTGAAGGCCCGGGAGATCGGCCTGACCGACGGGGAAGCCTCCTTTGAGCGCTTCGACGAGAAGGTTTTCCCGAACGAGCCCCGCGTGGAGAACGGCATCGCCACCAGCCAGCGCAAGCAGATGATCATCATCCGCCGCCTGCTGGAGGACTGGTGCGCCCGGTATCCCGAGGTGCGCCGGCGGAACCTCCTGCTGCGCGGCAAGAGCGGCCTGGGCAAGACCTATCTGCTCTCCTGCGTCGCGCGCAGGCTGTCCGAGCGCGGGGTCTCCTGCCTGCTGGTCAGCGCCTTCCAGCTGGTGGAGGCCGCCCGCAGGGCGATCTTCCAGGCCAGCCCGGAGGACTGGAACACCCTGCTGGACGTGCCGGTGCTGCTCCTGGACGACCTGGGGACGGAGCCGGTCTACCAGAACATCACGCTGGAGTATCTCTATCAGCTGATCGACACCCGCCAGCGCGCGGGGCTGGCCACCTTCTACAGCACGAACTTCACCGAGGAGGAGCTGCGCACCCACTACAACGAGCGCATCGCCTCCCGCCTGCTGGACGTCCGGAGCGTGGACGTCATCCCCTTCGAGGGCGTCGATGTGCGCCAGTGCCGCCTGGAGGTGTGACCATGGCCGCGATCCAGCTCTACATCCCCAAGAAATCCTTCGACGCCCAGAAGGCGGAGCGCTTTTTCAAGGAGCGCCGGATCCAGGTGCAGCTGATGGACCTGAAGAAGCATAAGCTCGGCGAGCGCGAGGTGCAGCTTTTTATCCGCGCCGTGGGCCTGCCGCAGCTGCTGGACCTGGAGGACAAAAAGGTCAAGGAGCACCCCGCCGCCTACCACCTCTCCCCGGAGGACGTGGCGGCGGACATTCTCGAGAACCCCTGGCTGATGAAGTCCCCGCTCGTCCGCTGCGGCAATAAAGTGACGGCGGGCTACCGCCCCGAGGTCTGGGAGGAATGGCTCAAAGCCTGAAATATATCATCCATCGTGTGAAACACGATGGATGATGATCAATGACAATGCTTCGCATTTTCACAATAAAGGAGCTTCAATCGATGGAAGTACGTCTGCTCGCGCCGCAGGAGCGCTTTGAGGCCGACCTCATCTCCACGATCGCCTTCCACATGCGCATGGAGGACCCGGAAAAGGCCCGGGAGGACAGCCTCGCCGCCACCGTGGAGGACTGGGGCGCCTTCGATGCCGATGGCCGGGTTGCGGCCCGCATCATCAACAACGCTTTTGAGAGCTGGCTCGACGGGAATCCGATCCGCATCGGCGGCATCGGCGCTGTCTCCACCCTGCCGGAATACCGCGGTTCGGGGGCCGTCCGGGAGCTCTTCGCCCAGATTCTCCCCTGCGCTTACCGGAACGGCGAGGTGGTCTCCACCCTCTATCCGTTCAACCACGCCTTCTACCGGAAGTTCGGCTACGAGACCGTCTGCCAGCGGAACGTCTATGATTTCCCGCCGGACGCGCTGCGCGACTACCGTTTCACCGGCAAAGCGGTCCAGTGGAAACCCGGGGATTCGGTCGAACCGTATATACAGCTCTATCAGCGCTTTGCCCGGGGGTACAACCTGATCATCCGGCGCACGGAGGAGCGCTTTGTCAAAAAGCACTTCAAGGGCCAGTACTACAAGGACCGCAAGTTCGCCTATATGCTGTATCAGGACGGGGCTCCCGCCGCCTATCTCATCTTCCAGGACGTACGGAGCGAGCCGCAGGCCATCCTGAAGGCGGAGGATGTCGCGTGGGCCGGCCCCGAGGGCTTCCGCGCCCTGCTGGGCTTCCTCGCCCGCTTCTCGGCCGACTACGGCCGGATCGAGCTGCCCCTGCCCCAGGGCCTCGAGCTTCTCTCCGTGATCCACAGCCCCGACGCCTACACCATCGGCAAGAAAACCGATCAGAACTACATGATCCGGGTGATCAACGCGCAGAAGCTGCTCGCCGCCATGCGCAAGCCTGCCGGCGCGCGCTTTGTCATCCGGGTCGCGGACGACCTGATCCCGGAGAACGACGGCGTCTGGGCGGTCGACGGCACGGAAGTCCGCCGCACGGAGGAGGCCCCGGACCTGAGCGCGGACGTCCGCGCGCTGGGCCAGATGGCCGTCGGCGCGGCGAGCCTGGCGGAGGCGGCCTTCCGCGAGGACGTGACGATCCACCACCTCACCCCCGCGCTGGAATCTGTCTTTGTCCGGAAACCGATCTTCGTGGCGGACCACTATTGAGCACGGTTAAGGAAATGGAATACCCCCTCCTCGTATTGAGGAGGGGGTAAACCAAAGGGAACCGGAACTCAGACGCCAAAGGAGATGCCCATGTGTTTGGCGATGGACACCATCTGGTCGTCCTCCGGCACGAGCTTGGGCACGCCGGCGATGTCCTTCAGGTCGTTGTGGACGATGGCGTTGCCCTTCAGTGCCACGGTGACGCCGAAGTGGCCGTCCCGGATCAGCTCCGCCGCGTGCACGCCGAACTGCGTGGACAGCACGCGGTCGTAGGCGCTGGGGGAGCCGCCGCGCTGGATGTGGCCCGGGATCACCGCCCGGCCCTCGACGCCGACCATCTCGGAGAGCTGGTGCGCCACGTCGAGAGCGGCGCTGTAGTGGGTCTCGGCCCGCCTCGCCTCGCGCTCCTTTTTCTTCAGCTTGGCCTCCTCCTTGCTCATCGCGCCCTCGGCGATGGCGATGATGGTGAAGCCCTTGTTGTCCTGGGCGCGCTTTTCGACGACCTTGGCGACCTTCTCGATGTCGTAGGGGATCTCGGGGATCAGCACCACGTCCGCGCCGCCGGCCAGGCCGGAGTAGAGGGTCAGCCAGCCGGCCTTGTTGCCCATGATCTCGATGACCATCGTGCGGCCGTGGGAGGCCGCGGTGGTGTGGATGCGGTCGATGACGCCGGTGGCGATGTCCACCGCGGTGTGGAAGCCGAAGGTGAAGTCCGTGCCGTAGATGTCGTTGTCGATGGTCTTGGGCAGGCCGATCACGTTCAGGCCCTCCTCGCTGAGGAGGTTCGCCGTCTTGTGGGTGCCGTTGCCGCCGAGGGTGACCAGGCAGTCCAGCTTCAGCTCCTGGTAGGTTTTTTTCATGGCCGCGACCTTGTCCACCCGGTCCTCGCCGATGACGCGCATGTTGCGGAAGGGCGTGCGGGCCGTGCCCAGGATGGTGCCGCCCAGGGTGAGGATGCCGGAGAACTGGCGGCGGGTCATCAGGGAGTAGTCCCCCTCGATCAGACCGCGGTAGCCGTCGTGGATGCCGATGATCTCCGCGTCAAACATCTCGTAGGCCGCGCGGGTCACGCCGCGGATGGCTGCGTTCAGGCCGGGGCAGTCGCCGCCGGAGGTCAGGATGCCGATTCTGCGTTTCATGAAAATACGCCTCCTGTCATTTTATCCCTATGAGAAACTGTCAGTCGATGGGGGAATTATACCACAACCGCCCCCGGAGCGCAATGGATTTATCACTTTGGAAGGAGTGACGACCCTTGTCCCATAAGCTGGAAGTCTACGCCCGCCTCGACGCCCTGGGCGTCCCCTGCGAGCGGCACGAGCACGCCCCGGCCTACACCATGGCGGACTGTCTGGCCCTCCCCTACGCCGCGTCGGACGTCACCTTCTGCAAGAACATCCTGCTGTGCAACCGGCAGAAGACGGACTTCTACCTCTATGTCACCGACCCGGAGAAGCCCTTCCGCACCGCGGACGTGAGCAAGGCCCTCGGCGTCTCCCGCCTCTCCTTCGCCCCGACGGAGACGCTGCCGGAGCTGCTGGGCCTGGAGAGCGGGAGCCTCAGCCCCCTGGCGCTCTGGTTTGACCCGGAGCGGAAGATCCAGCTCGCGCTGGACACCCTGATCCGCCGCGAGGGCCGCATCGCCTTCCACCCCTGCGACAACACCGCCACCGTCCTCTTCGACCAGCCGGTTTTCTGGGCGCGGGTGCTGCCCAGCCTGGGCCACACGCCCATCTGGCTGGAGACCCCGTGGCCGGAGGAGAGGAAAAGTCTCTGAAAACCTCCCCAGCTTGCTGGGGAGGGGGACCGCCGCCCTCCGCGGGGCGGCGGTGGAAGGGTTGGTATATCAGCCAGCGTTTCACATTTGATGACAGCACAGACGCCGGGAGGCCTATCCCATGAAGCTCTTTCATCTCTCCGACCTGCACTTGGGCAAGCGGGTGTACGATTTCTCGATGCTGGAGGATCAGGAGTATATCCTCCGGCAGATTCTGCGCGCCGCGGACGCGGAGCAGCCCGACGCCGTGCTTTTGGCGGGGGATATCTACGATAAGCCCGTGCCGCCCGCCGAGGCGGTCCGGCTCTTCGACGACTTCCTGGTGAGCCTCTCGCGGCGGGGCATCCCGGTGCTGCTCATCCCCGGCAACCACGACTCCGCCGAGCGCGTGGCCTTCGGCGGGCGGCTGATGGCCGGCAGCCGCGTCTACCCGGCCCAGGCCTACACCGGGGCGGTCGCGCCCGTCACCCTGTCGGACGCCTGGGGACCGGTGAACTTTTATCTCCTGCCCTTCGTCCGGGCCGCGCACGTCCGGGCCGCCTTCCCGGAGGAGGAGATTGCCGACATGACCGACGCCCTCCGCGCCGCCATCGCCCGCATGGACCTGAACCCCGCCGCGCGGAACGTCCTGGTCGCCCACCAGTTCGTCACCGGGGCCTCCCGCTGCGAGTCGGAGGAGGTCAGCCTCGGCGGGGCGGACGGGGTGGACGCCGCCGTCTTCGCCCCCTTCGACTACGTGGCCCTCGGGCACATCCACGGCCCCCAGTCCTTCGAGGGCGGACGGGTTCGCTACTGCGGCACGCCGCTGAAATACTCCTTCTCCGAGTGCCGGCACCACAAATCCATCACCGTGGCGGAGCTTGGGGAGAAGGGCTCCCTCCATCTGCGCATGCTGCCGCTCACGCCGCTGCGCGAGATGCGCGAGCTGCGGGGCTCCTACGCCGAGCTGACCCTCCGCGCCAACTATGAGGGTACCGCCACCGACGACTACCTCCACCTGATCCTCACGGACGAGGAGGACGTCCCGGACGCGCTGGCGCGGCTGCGCGTCATCTACCCCAACGTCATGAAGCTGGACTATGACAACACCCGCACACGCCTGAGCGCCGAGCTGACCGCCGCCCCGGAGGCGGAGCGCCGGACGGAGATCGACCTCTTCGCCGACTTCTACGCCCTGCAGAACGGCCAGCCCCTCTCGGAGGAGCAGCGGGCCCTCTCGGAGCGGATTTTTGCCGAGCTGAAGGAGGAGACGCCATGAGACCCACCAGCCTGACCCTGTCCGCCTTCGGCCCCTACGCCGGCACCCAGACCGTCGAGTTCGCGCGCCTGGGCGAGCGCGGGCTCTACCTCATCACCGGCGACACCGGCGCGGGCAAAACCACCCTCTTCGACGCGATCACCTTCGCCCTCTACGGCGAGCCGAGCGGCTCCCTGCGCGACCACACGATGCTCCGCTCGAAGTACGCCTCCCCCGCCACGCCCACCGAGGTCCGCATGACCTTCACCCACCGGGGACAGGTCTACGACCTCCGCCGGAACCCGGAGTACGCGCGGCCCAAGGCCCGCGGCGAGGGCGAGACCCGGCAGGCGGCGGGCGCCGAGCTCTATCTCCCCGACGGCCGCGTCGTCACCGGCGCGAAGGAGGTCACCCGCGCCGTGACCGACCTGCTGGGCATCGACCGGGAGCAGTTCACCCGGATCGCGATGATCGCCCAGGGCGAGTTTCTCTCCCTCCTGCGGGAGGACACCGTCCAGCGGCAGAAGCACTTCCGGGAGATCTTCAAGACCGCGATCTACCAGCAGTTTCAGGAGCGGCTGAAGCGCGAGACCGCCGCCCTCTCCGGCCAGCGGGAGATCGCCAAGCGCAGCGCCGCCCAGTACGTCTCCGGCATCCTCTGCGGCCCGGAGGACCCCCTGGCGCCCCAGGCCGCCCGGGCGCAGGCCGGGGAGCTGCTGACGGAGGACATCCTCTCCCTGCTGGAGAAGCTGATCGCCGGGGACGGCGAGGCGGAGCAGGCCCTCGCGGCCCAGGAGAAGGCGCTGGAGGAGCGCATGGAGGCGCTGACGGCCCTTCTCGCCCGGGCGGAGAGCCGCCGCCGCGCCGCCGAGGAGCGGCAGAAGGCGCTCGAGGCCCTCTCCCGCGGCGAGCCCGCCGTGGAAGCCCTCCGCGCCGAGGTGGCCCGGCACGAGGCCGCCCGCCCGGAGACGGAGGAGCTGGCCCGGCAGGCGGCGGCCCTCCAGCTGGAGCTGGCCGCCTACGACGAGCTGGACCGCCTGCGGCGCGAGCGGGAGCAGAACCAGCGCCAGCAGCTGTCCCTGAAGGCCGGCCGGGAGCAGACGGCCGCCCAGGCCGCCGCCCTCGCCGAGGAGATCCAGACCCTGCGCGCCGAGCAGCAGGCCCTCGCCGACGCGGGGGAGAACCGCGTCCGCCTCGAGCAGGCGCAGCAGACCCTCGCCCAGCGCGGGAGCCGCCTCGCCGACCTCCGCGCCGCCGCCACCGCCTGCCGGAAGCTGGCGGAGACCCTGGGGGAGGCGCAGAAAGGCTATCTGCAGGCGGAGGAGCAGGCCGCCTCCGCCACGCGGCAGGCGGAGACCCTCCGCGCCGCCTTCTACCGCGAGCAGGCCGGCCTCCTCGCCGCCCAGCTCCGGGAGGGGGAGCCCTGCCCGGTCTGCGGCGCCCGGGAGCACCCGCGTCGGGCCTGCCTCTCCGCCGACGCCCCCACCGAGGCGGCGGTCCAGCGGGCGGAGGCCCTGGCGCAGACCGCGCAGCACGCCGCCGCAGAGGCCGCCGCCCGCGCCGCCCAGCGCCGGGGGGAGGCCGGGACGGCGGAGGAGAACCTGCGCGCCCGGTGGGCGGAGCTGGTGCCGGAGGCGCCCGTCCCGGCGGAGGCGGAGGCGCGCCTCGCGCTGCTGCGGCAGCAGGCGGACGAGCTGGAAGCGCAGCGCGGCCAGACGGACCGCGAGCTGCAGACCGTCTACAACCGGCTCCACCGGCAGGAGACCGTCGGCAAGCTCCTGCCCCAGCGGGAGGAGGCCCAGCGCAAGGCCCTCGAGGTCCTCTCCGGGCTGGATCAGCAGCTCGCCGCCGCCCGGACCCGGGACGCCGCCCTCGGCGAGCAGCTGACCCGGCGCGCCGGGGAGCTCCGCTATCCCGACCGCGCCGCCGCCGGCCGGGCCCACCGGGCCCTGACCGACCGGATCGCCGCGGCCAGCGCCGCCCGGGAGGAGACGGCCCGCCGCCTCATGGAGAGCGAGAAGGCCGTCGCCGCGCTCCGCGCCCGGATCGCCCAGTGCGACACGCTCCTGCAGGCCTCCGCCCCGGCGGACGAGCCCTCGCTGCTGGCCCAGCGGGAGGAGCTGAGCCAGCGGCGGGAGCGCCTGCGCGCTGCCCAGCGGGAGACCGCCCACCGCCTGGCCACCAACCGCAGCGCCCTGCAGCACCTGCGCGCCGTCTCCGACGAGCTGTCCGCCCTCGACCGCCGCTGGCAGTGGGTCAGCGCCCTCTCGGACACGGCCAACGGCGCCCTCACCGGGCGGGAGCGCATGGCGCTGGAGACCTACGTCCAGCTCACCTTCTTCGACCGCATTCTCCGCCGGGCCACCGTCCACATGATGCAGATGAGCGGCGGCAAGTATGACCTGAAGCGGCGCGAGACCGCCGACAACAAAAAGAGTCAGTACGGCCTGGAGCTGGACGTGGTGGACCACTACAACGGCACCGTTCGCAGCGTCAAGACCCTCTCGGGCGGCGAGAGCTTCATCGCCTCCCTCTCCCTCGCCCTCGGCCTCGCCGAGGAGATCCAGGCCAGCGCGGGCGGCATCCGGCTGGACACCATGTTCGTCGACGAGGGCTTCGGCTCCCTGGACGAGGAGACGCTCCGGCAGGCCATGCAGGCCCTCGGGAGCCTGACCGAGGGCGACCGGCTGATCGGCATCATCTCCCACGTCGCGGAGCTGCGGCAGGCCATCGAGCGCCAGGTGGTCGTCCGCAAGGAGCGCAGCGGCGGCAGCCGCGTGGAGATTCGGGTCTGAGACAAGAGCAGTTTCATTATCATCATAGTATAACGTAAGATGAACCATCCCCGACGCTGTGGGTGCCGGACCTCATCCACCGCTGCGGCGGTCCCCCTTCCCCTAAAGGGGAAGGTAGGGCTTTGTACATTTGCGTTATTGGTGAGATTCTCTCAATAAAAAATCCTGCGATTATTACTCAAAGCCCAAAGCGCAGCAATCAAAAACCTTCCCCTTTAGGGGAAGGGGGACCATCGCCCTCCGCGGGGCGATGGTGGATGAGGTCCTTGACCCACGACGATAGGAGAAGTGAGTAAGCCCACAACCCCGCCAAAGCGTCGTTTTTGGCAGTTTTTGCTTATGAAACATCCATTATCCGAACGTTTCTAAAAAAAAGACTTCCATCATTCGGAAATATGTGCTATACTCTGCTGGTTTGATTTCCCAGATGGCGGAACCCCGCCATCGCCCAGGCCAAGCAAGGAGGCGCGACCCGACTGATGGACAAGCTCCACCGCAACGAGCGCATGAGCGCGATGCTGAAGATGCTGACGGACTCCCCGAACCGCATCATCACCCTCTCCCACTTCTGTGAGCTCTTCGGCGCCGCCAAGAGCACCATGTCGGAGGATATCGACCTCCTCCGCGAGGTAACCAAGACCTTCGGCCTGGGCGAGCTGGAGACCGTGACCGGCGCGGCGGGCGGCGTGCGCTACCGCGCGTCCGTGAGCCCCGAGGAGCGCCTGCGCTGCATCCAGGGCGTCTGCGAGACCCTCTCCGGCCCGGAGCGGGTGCTGCCCGGCGGCTTCCTCTACTATAACGACATCCTCTCCGACCCGGAGCTGGCCACCCGCATGGGGCGCATCCTGGCCACCGCCTATTTTGACGTGGAGGCGGACTTCGTCCTGACGATGGAGACCAAGGGCATCCCCGTGGCGCTGATGACGGCGCGGGAGCTGGGCATCCCGCTGGTGATCGCGCGGCACGCCCTGCGGGCCTACGAGGGGAGCGCGGTGAACATCAACTATGTCTCCGGCTCCTCGGGCTCCATCCAGACGATGTCCCTGGCCCGGCGGTCGGTGAAGGAGGGCACCCGCGCGCTGATCATCGACGACTTCCTCAAGGGCGGCGGCACCGCCCGGGGCATGGTCGATCTGATGCGGGAGTTCAATGTCACGGTGGTGGGCATGGCCTTCGTGATGGAGACCACGTCCCCGGAGCGCAAGCGCGTCTCCGACCACCGGGCGCTGATGACGCTGGACATCACCGGCACGGGCGAGGACGCCGTCGCAACGGTGCGCCCCGCCGCCTGGCTGGCCGGCGCGGCCAAATAAATATCTCCGCAAGCCGTCCCTCTGCCGGGGCGGCTTGCGTGTGTCACAAAGGAGCGACCTTCCGGATGGAAAAGGAAACCTGGATCATCCTCGGCCTGGGGAATCCGGACGCAAAGTATCTGCACACCCGGCACAACGTGGGCTTCGACGTCACCGACCGCCTGCTGCGCCGGCTCGGCGCGCCCGCCCTGCGGGAGAAGCTCGGCGGCCGGCTCTCGGAGCTCACCCTCGACGGGCGGCGGCTCGTGATCGCCCAGCCCCTGACCTATATGAACCTCTCCGGGGAGTGCGCGGCCCAGCTCCTCGCCTGGTACAAGTGCCCCGCGAGCCATATGCTCGTCGTCTGCGACGACATCGACCTGAAGGTCGGCAAGCTCCGCCTGCGGGCGAAGGGCAGCGCCGGGACCCACAACGGCCTGCGCTCGCTGATCCAGCACATCCCCGACGGCGGCTTTCCCCGCCTGCGGGTGGGCGTGGGCGTGCCGCCGCCGCAGATCGATCTGGTGAACTGGGTGCTGGGCCATCCGCTGACCACCGAGGAGGCCGAGGCCATGACCGCCTCCCTCGACCGGGCCGCCGAGGCCGCGCTGGACTGGTTCGAGCACGGCGCGGAGCACGCCATGAGCCGCTACAACGGCGGGCCCCAGGCGAAGAAGGCGGATCCCGGGCCGGCTACGGCTCAGGCATGAGGCGGCGCGGTCCGCGCCCGAAGGCGCAAAAACCTGTAAAAAGCCCTCCGCCGCAGGCGCGGAGGTCCCGCCGCCCTTGCATTCTTTCCGTTTTTCCTGTATACTCATACCTGCCATCATTTGGATGGATCTTTCGGCATCTCCGCATATGCGGATAAGCGCGATTGAGGAGGTCATTTCAGGTATGGAATGCAAAATCAAGAATGATATTGGCACAATTTTTATCAGCGAGGATGTCATGCTCAAGGTCGCGGGCTACGCGGCGCTGGAGTGCTACGGCATTGTCGCCATGTCCTCCAAGCGGGCGACCGACGGCCTGGTGGAATGGCTGGGCCGTGAGAACCTTGCCAAGGGCGTGCAGATCCGCAGCGCGGATGACGCGCTGGAGGTCGACCTTTTCATCATCGTGGAGTACGGCATCTCCATCGCCGAGGTCTGCAAGACGATTGTGGACACCGTGCGCTACAAGCTGGAGAGCATGACCGGCGTCACGGTGCGCAAGGTCAACGTGACGGTGGAGGGGATCCGCGTCTGAAGCGCGGTGTGTTGAACGGAGGACGAGACCATTGATTCAGGTTCAGACAATCGACGGGCTGCTGCTGCGGGAGATGGCGCTGGCGGGCAGCGCGCTGCTGGAGGCCAACCGGGCCGAGGTGGACGCGCTGAACGTGTTCCCGGTGCCGGACGGCGACACGGGAACCAACATGTCGCTGACCATGCAGAGCGCCACACGGGAGATCAGCGCGAAGGAGTATCTGCGGGCCGACGAGGCGTCCGCCGCCCTGGCCAAGGGCGCGCTCAAGGGCGCCCGGGGCAACTCCGGCGTCATCACCTCCCAGCTGCTGCGCGGCTTCTCCCGCGCGCTGGCCGGCGTGGAGCAGATCACCCCCACCCAGTTCGCCCAAGCCCTCAAGGCCGGCTCCGACCTGGCCTATAAGGCCGTGATGAAGCCCAAGGAGGGCACGATCCTCACCGTGGCGCGCGTCATCGCGGAGCACGCCCTGGAGCAGGTGCAGAAGGACCCCGACAGCTACGACGCCCTGTTCAGCGTCATGCTCTCCAGCGGCCAGGAGATCCTGCAGAAGACCCCGGACATGCTCCCCGCCCTGAAGGCGGCGGGCGTGGTGGACTCCGGCGGACGGGGCCTGCTCTACATCTACACCGGCTACGCCGCCGCGATGCGGGGCGAGTCCATCGAGGAGATGCTGGCGGCGGTGGCCGCCGAGCGGGGCGGCTTCCAGGACGATCACGACGCGATCACCGACTTCAAGTTCGCCTACCACGTGGCCTACCATCTGGACCACCTGAACGACGACTGCACCGAGGGCGACGTGGACTCCCTGCGCCGCCGCCTCAACCGCATCGGCAACGCGGTGAACGTGGAGGGGGAGGGCGCGCCCTACCGCATCCACGTCCACACCAACAACCCCGGCAACGCCATCGAGTTCGGCGTGGAGCTGGGCGAGGTGACGGACGTGGAGGTGGAGAACATGGTGGCCACCCGCCGCGCCAAGCAAGCCGAGGGCGCGCAGGCGGAGGAGGCCTCGGCGGAGGCCGCCAAGGAGCCGGAGGCGGAGATCCCGCACAAGCCCTACGCCATGGTGGCCGTCTCCCTGGGCGACGGCTTCTCCAACATCTTCCACGAGCTGACCGTGGATGCCATCGTCGAGGGCGGCCAGACCATGAACCCGTCCATCGACGATATCCTGCAGGCCATCAAGCACGTCAACGCCGACACCGTCTTCGTCTTCCCCAACAACGGCAACGTGGTGCTGGCGGCGCAGCAGGCGGCGGAGCTCTCCAAGGGCGACGTGCGCGTGATCCCCACCAAGAACGTGGCCATGGGCATCGCCGCGGCGGTGGCCTTCCAGCCCGACATCGACGCGGACACCAACCAGCGCCGCATGATCGAGGCCGCGGAGCACGTGAAGACCGCCACCGTGACCTACGCCGTCCGCGACAGCGAGAACAACGGCGTGAAGGTCCACCAGGGCGACTATATCGGCCTGCACAACGGACAGATCGCCCTGGCGGGGCAGGATCTCTCCGAGGTGCTGCGCGCGCTGACCGAGGAGGTCATCACCGACGAGGACGAGCTGGTGACGGTCTACTGGGGCGCGGACGTGACCGAGGAGGACGCGAAGAAGGTGGCGGACATGATCTCCGCCCAGCGCCCGGACTGCGACGTGGAGTATCTGCGGGGCGGCCAGCCGCTGTACTACTATCTGATCTCGGTGGAATAAGACAGACATGGAGCTGAAGGACATTCGGGGCGTGGGCCCGAGCCGTCTTGAGCATCTGCGCGCAATGGGCATCGTCTCATTGCGCGATTTGTTATGCGCTCTTCCCGTGCGCTACGAGGACCGGACCCGGATCGTCCCCTGCCGGGAGGCCGCTGGGGAGGCCCTGGTGAAGGGCGTCGTGGCGGAGCCGCCCAGGCTCAGCCGCTTCAGCGGCCTCACGCGGGTGACCGCCTCCCTGCGGGACGAGTCGGGCCGCCTCGCCCTCTGCTGGTACAACGCCCCGTGGATGATGCAGCAGCTCCCGGTGGGGGAGCCGCTGATGCTCTTCGGCCGGGTGAGCGAGCGGAACGGCCGGCGCGTGCTGCAGAACCCCGCCGTCGTCACCCGCCTGGAGCTGCTTCCGGTGTACCGCCCGGTGAAGGGCATCCCGGCCAAGACCCTCCGGGAGATGGTGCAGGCCGCCCTCGCCGCGGTGGACGAGTGCTGCCCGGAGACCCTGCCCCAGGGGCTGCGGCTGCGGCACGGGCTCTGCGGGCGCGGCGAGGCGATCCGGCAGTCCCATTTCCCGGAGAGCTTTGAGGCCCTGCGCCTCGCCCGGCGGCGGCTGGCCTTCGAGGAGATGCTGCTCTACCAGGCGGCGCTCTCCGCCGTGGCGGGGCAGCGCGGCGGCGGCTTCCCGCTCCCGATCCCCGCGGAGGGGCCGGCGGCCTTCTGGGAGAGGCTGCCCTTCGCGCCCACCGCCGCCCAGCGGCGGGTGCTGGAGGAGATCGCCGCGGACCTGCGGCAGGACCGCGCCATGAGCCGCCTGGTGCAGGGGGACGTGGGCTGCGGCAAGACTGCCCTCGCCTTCGGGGCGATGGCCCTCGTCTGCGCTCAGGGCTGGCAGTGCGCCATGATGGCCCCGACGGAGATCCTGGCCCGGCAGCACTACGAGAGCGCCCGGGCCATCCTTGAGCCCATGGGCCTGCGCTGCGGGCTGATGGTGGGCAGCATGCGGGCGAAGGAGAAGCGGGAGGCCCACGAGAAGGCCGCCGACGGCTCCTGGGACATCGTCTTCGGCACCCACGCCCTGATCTCCGAGGGCGTGAGCTACCGCCGCCTCGGCCTGGTCGTCACCGACGAGCAGCACCGCTTCGGCGTCCGGCAGCGCTCCGCCCTCCGGGAGCGGGGGGAGGCCGGGGGCCGCGGCCCCCACGTGCTGGTGATGAGCGCCACGCCGATCCCGCGCACCCTCGCGCTGATCCTCTACGGCGACCTCGATCTCTCCGTGGTGGACGAGCTGCCGCCGGGGCGCACGCCGGTCCGGACGCGGCTGGTGCCGGAGGAGAAGCGCGCCGGTATGTACGCCTTCCTCCGGGACGAGGTGCGCCGGGGGCGGCAGGCCTATGTGGTCTGCCCGCTGGTGGAGGAATCGGAGCAGCTCGAGGATGTCCGCTCCGCCCAGGCCACCTACCGGGCGCTGCGGGACGGGGAGCTGAAGGACCTGCGTGTCGGCCTGACCTGGGGCGGCCAGAAGCCCGACGAGAAGGAGCAGACACTGGCAGAATTTACCAGAGGCGAGCTGGACGTCCTCGTCTCCACCACGGTGATCGAGGTGGGGGTCAACGTCCCCAACGCCTCCGTGATGATCGTGGAGAACGCCGAGCGCTTCGGCCTCTCCCAGCTGCACCAGCTCCGGGGCCGCGTCGGGCGCGGCAGCGCGGAGAGCTGGTGCTTCCTGGTGGCGGAGGGCAGCTCGAAGCTCCGCGTCCTGACCCAGACGAACGACGGCTTCCTCGTGGCCCAGAAGGACCTGGAGCAGCGGGGGCCGGGCGATCTGCTGGGCACGCGGCAGAGCGGCGAGGCAGTGCAGGGCTTCCTGCTGAACGGCGATGTGCAGCTGCTGGAGGAGTCGGCCCGCTGCTGGCGGGAGCTCGCCTCCGACCCGGCGCGGGCGGAGGAGCGGGTGCAGGTGGAGCGCGCCGCGCGGGCGCGCTTTGCCGAGCGCGGCCTCACCGTCGCCCGGAACTGACACCTGACACACCCGCTGGCACGACACAGTTTGAACCACAATAGCGCTTGCCTTTTATTCCCTTTTTTGATATGCTTATCAGGCGCCCTCCATGGTTGGCGGGCGCCTGATTTGGAGATGAAACACAAGGAGGGAAGCCCCCTGTGCGTGATTTTGTGGTCAGCTTTGCGGCGCAGCGCCGCCTGAGCCTCTCCCAGATGTCCCAGAAGCTGGGCTATAAGAGCCGGACCTCCCTGGTGCGGCTGATGGACGCCCATGTCCGCGCGGCCAGCGTCAGCGATTTTGTCGCCCGGATGCGGCGGCACTTCGACCTGAGCGACGCGGAGAAGGCGGCCCTGAGCCGGGCGGTGGAGATCAAGCTCTACGGCGAGGCCTCTTACATGGCGGACCGGGCGCTGTGGAGCATTCTCCGCCAGGAGCAGCCGGAGAACAAATCCTCCGAGATCCGTGTGGTGGACGCGGTCAGCGGGGAGCCGGTGGATCTGACCCGGTATTTCCGGGACGCCCGGAAGCTGGACGTGACGATCCTCAACGCCGAGGACGCGCCGGTCATGGGCTGGGTCCAGCGGATCCTGCAGCGCCCCGAGGCCCGGGTCCGCCAGTACCTGCGCGGCAGCATGGATCTGACGGAGATGCTGAACATGCTCCGCACGGTCTCCTCCGCGCTGACCGACGCGGGCTATCACATCTATCTCCGCGATCCCGAGTCCACCAGCGGGATCCCGCGGCGGGGGAGCCTCGTCATCTGCGACTATCTTCAGGACGGCAACCCCCGGGAGGCGCTGATCTGCTTTCAGAGCCAGAACCGGGCGACGATCCTGGGCCGGGATTCCAACGGCGTGTTCCAGCGCCTTGTCGCGCCGGACCTGGACAGCTACCACCCGCTCAAGGACGACGGCAACCGCCAGCATCAGGCCAAGGCGGACTATGTCGCCTATCTGGCCCACTGCACCCAGCAGGAGCGGGGGCGCGAGGTGCTGTGCATCAAGTCCGTCCCCCGCTATGACACGATCCCGCCCGAGGTCTTCGGCGACAGCCTGATGGAGGTGATCCCGCCGCAGGTGCGTCAGGCCGGGGTCGCCCTGCAGCGGGAGCGCGTGGACAACCTGCGCACCTGCCGGCGGGACATCTACACGGTCCACCGCCTCAGCGAGATGCGCCGCCTGGCCGAGACGGGCCGGATGCCGGACCACTTCTGGGGGATGCGCACCCTCACCCAGGCGGAGCTCGCCGCCTGGTTCCGCCTGCTGCTGGAGCTCCACCGGGTGAACCCCGCCTTCCATCTCCTCTTCCTGCGGGACGAGGGGCTGGTGGCGCCGATGGAATTCACCTGGGTGGGCGGCCTCGGGCTGATTCTGATGCCCCAGAGCTCGAGCTATGACTTCGGCGGAAACCATGTGGAGACCCTCATCTACCACGAGGAGATGATGAGCGCGTACCACGACTTCTATATGACGGAGATCGTGCAGAACAGCTGCCTCTCCGAGGAGGAGAGCCTGGCGCTGCTGGAGGAGCTGGCCGCGGCCTGCGAGGACCGGGCCGGGAAAGGAGCAAACGCTTGATGATCGCACAGACGCCCCCCATGGGCTGGAACAGCTGGGATTGCTACGGCGCGGCGGTGGACGAGGCCACCGTCCGGCGCAACGCGGCCTATATGGCCCGGTTCCTGAAGGACTTCGGGTATGAGTACATCGTGGTGGATATCCAGTGGTACCAGCCCACCGCCACCAACCACGCCTACATCCCCTTCGCGCCGCTGACCATGGACGGCCACGGCCGCCTGCAGCCCGCCCCCGGGCGCTTCCCGAGCGCGGCGGACGGCGCGGGCTTCCGCCAGCTGGCGGAGGATCTCCACGCGATGGGGCTGAAGCTCGGCATCCACATCATGCGGGGCATCCCCCGCATGGCGGCCCACGAGGCCCTGCCCATCGAGGGCAGCGAGTACACCTGCGCCGACGCGGCCAACCCCAACTCCGTCTGCGCCTGGAACCCGGACATGTACGGCGCGCGGCTGGACAGCCCCGCCGCCGCGGACTGGTACCGCAGCATCTTCCGCCAGTACGCGGAGTGGGGCGTGGACTATGTCAAGTGCGACGACATCGCGCGGGAGTATCCGCACTATGCGCGGGAGATCGAGCTCATCAGCGAGGCCTGCCGCGGGTGCGGGCGGGACATCGTGCTCTCCCTCTCCCCCGGCCCGGCGCCGCTGGAGCAGGCCGAACACCTGAAGACACACGCCAACCTCTGGCGGATCACCGACGACTTCTGGGACGACTGGGCGCTGCTCAAGGGCATGTTTGAGCGGGCGGAGAAGTGGTGCGTCCACGCCGCCCCCGGCCACTGGCCCGACGCGGACATGCTGCCGGTGGGCGCGCTGCGCCAGTGCGAGGATCCGTCCAACTGGACGCATTTCACCGTCCCGGAGATGCGGACGATGATGACCCTCTGGTGCGTGCTGCGCTCGCCGCTGATGATCGGCGCGGAGCTGACGAAGCTGGACCCCATCACCCTGGGCCTGCTGACCAACCGCCGGGTGCTGGCCCTGCACCGGGAGGGTTTCGGGGCTCATCCGCTGCGCACCACGGAGGCGGAGAGCGTCTGGGTCTCCAGCCATGCGGGGAGCGGCGAGCGCTACGCGGCGCTGTTCAACCTCTCCGACCAGCCGCGCAGGGTCTCCGTCGACACCCTCCTCCTGCAGACCGGGGCGAAGCGCGCCCAGGAGCTGTGGAGCGGCCGGGTGCAGCCCCTCGGCCCGGAGCTGACCGCCGAGCTGCAGCCCCACGACGCGGTGCTCTTCCGCCTCACGGACGAGGCCGCGGAGGAGGCGGACGCATGATCGAGGGGAAGCTGGTGCGGCTGCGCGCCTTCGAGGCGGACGATCTCGACGCGAGCCACGCCTTTGTCAACGACTATGAGACCCTGCGGGAGATGCTCTCCGGCATCCCGTACCCCTCCTCAATGTCCGACGAGCGGGAGTGGCTCAGCCGCCAGTCCTGCGTGACCCGCGGCGAGTACCAGTTCGCGGTGGAGGACGGCGAGGGCTACCTGGTCGGCCGCTGCGGCGTGACGCGCCTGGACTGGAAAAACCGGCTCGGGGAGCTGGGCATCATGGTCGGCGCGCCCTACCGCGGGCGCGGCTACGGCACCGAGGCCATGGCGCTGCTGTGCGCCTTCTGCTTTGAGGAGCTGAACCTGCACAAGCTGCGCGTGAGCGTCCTCGCCTTCAACCGCCCGGCGCTGCGCTGCTACGAGGCCAACGGCTTCGTCCGGGAGGGCCTGCTCCGGGACGAGGTCTGGCGCAAGGGCGCCTGGCAGGACGTCGTGCTCCTGAGCAAAACCGCCCCATAAGAAAAAGTTCCACGCGGAGCATCCGGTATTGGGTCCGGAATGTTCCACGTGGAACTTTTGGTTTGGGTCTCAGTCCAGCAACACGTCCTCGACCACGTCCGGCTCGAAGACCTCCTCCGCGTCCTCGCCCTCATCCCCGGTTTCCGCCTGGGGCGTCGCCTCCGGTTCGGCCGCGGGGGCGTCCACGATGTCGGCGAGGTGGATGGAGAGCACCCAGCCGTGCCAGCCGTTGCACTCGATCTCCGACCATTTTTCGCCCTGGTAGAAGATCGTCACATCCATCCCGGGGCGCAGCCCCACCACCCGCCGGGAGGTGCCGTTGCCGGCGATATGCATGTTGATCTTGGTGGTGCCGGTGGTCCGGCCCTTGTAGCTGAGGGTCGCCGTGGCCCGCGGCTGGGCGGGATCCTCGATGATCTTGACGGTGGCGTTCATCAGATAGCCGATCTTGCCGTCATAGATCACGCCCGTCCACTCGGGCAGGCGCTCGAAGATCAGCACGATGCGGCCCGTCTTGGCCTTGGTGACGATGCTGGCCTTGCTCCGGGGGCCGAGGCGCAGGTTCGTCTCGCCCAGGTTCGGCGCGTAGACGTAGCCGAAGCGGACGTCCGCCGTGCTGTCCCAGAAGAGCTCCTTCGAGAGCACGGTCTGCTCCTCGCCGTCCGCGCGGATCAGGCTTTGATAGGAGCCAGGGATCTTGAGATCGACCGGCACGTCTCCGTACAGGATCGGGATCTTTTTCGCCGCCAGGGCGGGAGCCCACAGCATACACACAAGCAGCGCGGCCAGCGCCGCACAGAGGATTCGTTTTCCCATAGGCACCCCCCTCTGCCTCAAATTTTTTCGACACAAAAAGTGCTCATTTTTTATCTGCTCTTATTTTATCATGAATCGGAGGCCGTGTCAAGAAATGGTTCCGTGGAGGCTGCGACGCAGGCCCTTGGGATAATGGTTTTTCATCACGCCCGCGGAGGCCTTGCCCCAGCCCAGCGGCAGCCCATGCAGGGTGGGCAGGACCCAGCCCTTCAGGCTCTCCGGGGCAGGCAGGGTCTCCCCGGCCAAATAGCGCCTCGCCTCGTCCTCCGTCACGGCCAGCCGCGGCGCCTCCGGCGGCCGGGCGCTGACCGCCCAGGCGTGATCCGGGATCAGCCGCCCGTTCTGGACCGCGCCCAGCTGCAGCCCGCAGCGCAGCACCCGCAGGCCCCGCAGGGCCGGCAGCGGCGGCACGCTGATGATCGTCTCCCCGAAGAGGCGCGCGTCCGCCGGGACCGGCAGGCCGCTGTCCGCGATCGCCTGCTGGAGGGCCTTCCCGGGCCGGGGCAGAGGCTCCTCCCCGGGCCAAAGGGCCTCGGCGGTCCCGCCGCGGAGCATCAGGGCGCAGAACTGTCCTTCGCCGGGCGTCAGGTGCGGATAGCAGGTAAACATCCCCCGGGAGCCGTCCACCCCGGGGAGCGAGAAGGGCGTCAGGGCGAAATCCGGATGGGCCGCTAAAAAGGCGGCCACCACGCCCTCGTTCTCCGTCTCGTTATAGGTGCAGGTGGCGTACACGAGCCGCCCGCCCGGGCGGACGAGCCGGGCCCCCTGCGCGAGGATCTCCCGCTGCCGGGTGGCGCAGCCCTCGGGACTCTCGGGACGCCACTCGCCCACGCTCTCAGGCACCCGCCGGAACATGCCCTCCCCGGAGCAGGGGGCGTCCACCAGCACCGCGTCGAACGCGCTCGCCCACCGGTCCGCCAGCGCGTCCGGGCTGGCGCAGGTCACGACGGCGTTGGTCACGCCCATGCGCTCGAGGTTCCTGGAGAGGATCTTCGCCCGGGCGGGGACGATCTCGTTGGCGATCAGCAGGCCCTCCCCCCGCAGCAGGGCCGCGAGCTGAGTCGACTTGCCGCCTGGCGCGGCGCACAGGTCCAGCACCCGCTCGCCCGGTGCCGGTGACAGCACGGCGGCGGGGATCATGGCGCTGGGCTCCTGGAGGTAGAAGGCCCCGGCCTCGTGGAGCGGGGACGCGCCCAGCCGTGACTCGCTGTCCAGGAAAAAGGCCTGCGGAGCCCAGGGGATCGGCTCGCCGAGCCCGTCCAGGCCGGCGGCTGTCTCCGGGGGCAGCGGCTTGAGGGCGTTCAGGCGCAGGCCGCGGCGGGCGGGCCGGGCCATCGCCTCCACGAAGGCGGGATAGCTCTCGCCGAGCTGCCGGGCCATCTGCCGTAAAAACGCCTCGGGAAGCGGTGGAAGCATCTCGTCAGCTCCTCTTACTGCGCCGGTGTCTTGTGATGGGGACGGGCACGGTCTCCGTGTCGGCGGAGGCGGGTTGGATTTCTTCGCCCCACTCGTCCTCCTCCTCCGCGTCCAGCCGCGTCTCGGCCAGGAGGATGGACTCCTCCGGCGGCTCCGGCTCGGGGAGATCGGCCTCGCAGGTCTGCTCCGCCTCCGGCTCCTCCGCGGCGAAGTCCGTCAGCTGGGGCACCGCCGCCGTGTCCGGCTCAGCCATCAGCTCCCGGTAGACGCGGCGGTCCTCCGCCCGGCGGCGCAGCCTGCGGAAGAAGCTGACCCAGACCTTGTCCGGCCGCCAGCGCAGGAGATAGACCACCAGGTCGCACAGGAGCCCCGCGATGCACAGGCCCAGCAGCAGCCCCTTCCAGTGCGCCGCGAGGAAGCCTAAAAAGCTGCCCTCGCCCTTGCCGCCGACCAGCCGCCAGATCGAGGAGGCGACGCCGCGAACCCAGCTCAGCGCCATGGTCAGCACCGACGTGAGATACCCCGTCATCCTTCATTCCTCCTCCCGCGGTTTCGCCGGCATGGTTTCAATCAGAAGAGAGTATAGCACATTTTCCCGCAAAGCAAAACCTTCGCCCGCCGCAAATGGAAAAACACGCGCCGGTCCTTGCAAAACAGGCCGCTTTGTGATAAAAATGGAATGAAACCAGATGCCCATTCTGAACAGACAAAGGAGTCGTGATGGATATGAAAGCTTCGGAGCTGCAAACCCTGCTGCAGGCGGAACTCCTGACCCCGGAGGTGGCCGAGGACCGGGAGGTGACCTGCGGCTACACCTGCGATCTGCTCAGCTGGGTCATGGCCCACGGCGACGAGGGCATGGCCTGGGTCACCGTCCAGACCCACCTGAACGTGGTGGCCGTGGCGGTGCTCGCGGACATGGCCTGCGTGATCCTGCCGGAGAACATCCGCATGGAGGAGGAGAGCCTGAAGAAGGCCACCGACGAGGGGATGCGCGTGCTGACCAGCCCGCTGACCGCCTACGAGATCTGCGGACGCATGGCCGCCGCCGGCATCGCGCCCAAGGGGTGAGCGGCATGGTGACCCTCGCCAGCGACACCCACATCCACTCCTGCCTCTCGCCCTGCGGCGACAACGACATGACCCCCGCGAACATCTGCGGCATGGCGGCGGTCAAGGGGCTGCAGATGATCGCGGTCACCGACCACAACACCGCGGGTAACCTCCCCACGGCGCAGAAGGTGGCTGAGGCCTACGGCCTGCTGCTGATCCCCGGCATCGAGATCACCACCGCGGAGGAGGTCCACCTCCTCGGCTATTTTCCCGATGTCCCGACGGCGGTGGACTTCGGGGATTTCCTGCGCGAGCACCTGCCGAAAAAGAAAAACAAGCCCTCCCTCTTCGGGCAGCAGCTGGTGCTGGACGAGGACGACCAGCTGATCCGGGAGGAGGACGCGCTGCTCATCGGCGCGACCGATCTGCCGCTGGAGAAGCTGACGGGCCTGATCCGCGAGGCCGGCGGCGTCCCAGTGCCGGCCCACATCAACCGCGGGGCCAACGGCCTGATGGTCAACCTCGGCTTCATGCCAGAGAACCTCGACTTCACGGCGGTGGAGGTGTGGCGATTCCTCCCCTGCCCGCACTCGCCGCAGACCGGCAGAGTCGTCCTCCACTCCTCCGACGCGCATTATCTGGGCGATATCCTGGAGCCGGAGATCCATGTGGAGTTGGAGGAGCCGAGC
Source organism: uncultured Clostridia bacterium (assembly GCA_947165425.1). GTDB lineage: Bacteria > Bacillota > Clostridia > Christensenellales > Aristaeellaceae > RUG11272. Next base: position 205 of record CAMVAJ010000025.1, on the reverse strand, counting down.
GTCGCGGCCTTCCTGGACCGGCTGCGCCAAGGCGCGCCGGAGCGCGTTTGATCTGGTAGGCTTTTGAAACCGAAGAACCGGCCCTTCCACCGCCGCCCCGCGGAGGGCGGCGGTCCCCCTCCCCAGCAAGCTGGGGAGGTTTTTGGATGCTTTACTTCAGCCCTATCTCCCCATCTTTGATGGGGAGATGTCGCCGCAGCGACAG
>CAMVAJ010000024.1 GCA_947165425.1 uncultured Clostridia bacterium | reverse complement strand
AGCCGGGCTGGTAGCCCGTGGGCTGACCATTCGCCGGGTAGCCGGGCTGGTAGCCCGTGGGCTGGCCGTTCGCCGGATAGCCGGCCGGGGCCGCGTAGGGCTGCGGCTGGGCCGAGGCCCGCTGCATCCGCAGGGCCGCCTTGCGGGGGCGGCGCGCCTTTCCGTCGATGGGATGGTAGCCGGAGGTCCCGCCGTTGTAGAGGTTCGGCTCATCGGTGCTCTCGCGGGCCGCGCCGAAGGGGCCCTGCTTGAAGCGCTCCGCCATCGAGGAGAAGAAGTTCGCAATCGGCATTTCTTGTTTTCCCTTCTGTGGGTAGAATCAGACGGCCGGGCGGTCCGGGTAGACCCTCGGCCCGAAAATCGCGCTGCCCACCCGGACCATGGTCGCGCCGCAGCGCGCCGCGATCAGGCAGTCGCCGGACATGCCCATGGAGAGCTCGGTCAGCGCCGCGCCGCCGGGCGCCTCCTCCCGGAGGCGGTCGAAGCGGGTCCGCATCTGGCGGAACAGCGGCTCGAGGGCGGTCTCGTCCCGCCAGTCGGGCATCACGGCCATCAGGCCGCGCACCTCCAGCCCCGGCAGTCCGCCGCAGCGGCGGATGAAGTCCTCGGCCTCCTCGGGGGGCAGGCCGCCCTTCTGGGGCTCGCCCGCGGGGCTGAGCTGCACGAGCACCGGCATCCGCAGACCGTGGGCCTGGGCCTGCCGGTCGATCTCCAGCGCGAGCTCCCAGCGGTCGAGGGACTGGATCAGACATACATCTCCTATTATAGCCCGCACTTTGTTTCTTTGCAACTGTCCGATCAGGTGAATGTGGAAATTTTCCTTTAATCCGGGCAGCTTTGCGCGGATTTCCTGCACCCGGTTCTCCCCGACGTCCGTCACGCCGAGGGCCTTCAGCGGCAGGATCTCCTCCAGCGGGTGGGTTTTGCTCACCGCGATGAGCTTCGGCGCGGGCCAGCCGCCCGCGGCCGCGGCGGTCCGCAGCTCGCCGCGCAGCTTTTCCAGACGTCCGGCGAGGGTGTTTTCAGGCATGGGAAAGCCCCTTTCTGTACGGGTCAGGCGGCGGCCTGCTTCTTCCAGGCCCGCTGCCGCAGGAGATAGTAGGTGACCTCGGCGATAAAGCAGGTGACCCAGCCCACCGGGTAGCCGAAGCCCACCAGGAAGGGCGTGTTCGCCACGAGCCGGGTGACCAGGAACAGGTAGATCTGCCGGATGCCGACGAAGCAGGCCAGCATGACGACCATGGGGCCCTGGGCGTCGCCCCGGCCCCGCAGGGCGCCGGCCAGCACGTGGTTGACGCAGTTGAAGAGCAGGAAGAGGGTGTTGGCGTGCATGAAGAGGGTGCCGAACTCGATCACCGACGTGTCGGCGGTGAACAGGCCGATGGCCGGCTCGGCGAAGAGGTACAGCCCCACCGCGACCACCAGCGTCACGGCCAGGGACATGCCGATGGCGGTGAGGGTCCCCTTGTGCGCCCGCCCGGCGCGGCCCGCGCCGATGTTCTGGCTGACGAAGGTGGTGGCGGCCATGGCCATGCTCTGCATCGGGAGCATGATGAACTGGTCGAGCTTGTTGTAGCAGCTCCACCCCGCCATGCAGCTGGAGCCGAAAAAGTTGATGTAGGACTGGACGAAGGTGTTGGACAGGGCGGTGATCACCGACTGGATTCCGGCGGGCAGCGCCACGGCGAAGATCTGCCCCAGCACCCGGAAGTCGATTTTCAGATCCCGCCAGGACAGGCGGTAGACGTCCTGCGTGCGGCTGAGCAGGGCGAGGGTCAGGATCGCCGAGACGAACTGGGAGAGGATCGTGGCGTAAGCGGCCCCCGCGATGCCGGCGTGGAAGCTTACGACGAAGAGGAGGTCCAGCACGATGTTCATCACGCTCGTCAGCGCGAGGAACATCAGCGGCCGGCGGGTGTCGCCCACCGCGCGGAGGATGCCGCTGCCCATGTTGTAGATCAGCAGGCCGGAGATCCCCATAAAATAGATGGTCAGGTAGGTGACGGCGTCCTCGAAGACGTCGTCCGGCGTCGCCATCAGGCGGAGCATGGGCCGGACGCTGGCGATGCCCAGGGCCGTGAACAGCGCGCAGAAGGCGAAGGTGGTGGCCATGGTGGTCTCGATGGCCTGGTGCAGCTTCTCCATGTCCCGGGCGCCGAAGTGGCGGGCGATCAGCACGCCGGCCCCGACGGAGAAGCCGTTGAAAAAGAACACGAGCATGTTGACCACCATGGTGGTGGAGCCCACCGCGGCCAGTGCTTCCTTGCCCACATAGTTGCCCACCACGATGCTGTCCACGGTGTTGTACAGCATCTGGAAGATGTTGCCGAGCATCAGCGGGAGGGAGAAGAGCAGGATCTGCTTCCAGATGGCCCCCTGCGTCATGTCCCGGGTGGTCGTGCGTGTCACGGTGTCGCCTCGCTCTCTGGTCACATCATGGTCACTGGGTTGTACTCGAAATAGCAGGTGACGCCCTCCGGCGCCTCGGCGCGGCTCAGGTCGTTCAGCGCGGCGCAGAGGGCCTCGGCCTCCCGCGAGGCGGCGAGCTTGAAGAGCACATGCCAGCGGTTTTTTCCCCGCAGGAACTTCACCGACGGCTGGTCCGTCAGCAGGATCAGCACCCGCCGCCGCCAGTCCGGGTGCGCCGAGAGGAGGGCCTGTACCTGGGCTTCGAGGCCCTCGGCCCAGCGCTGCGCGGCCTCCGCCGTGGCGGCCTCCACCAGGAGCCGCGCCATCACCGTGAAAGGCGGATAGAAGCTGGCGCGCCGCCGGGCGTACTCCTCCTGAAAGAAGGCGCGGTAGTCCTGCCGGGCGGCGGCCTGGATCACGTCGTCCTCCGGCTTGTAGGTCTGGATGATGACCCGGCCCGGCAGCTCCCCGCGCCCGGCCCGGCCCGCGACCTGGGTCAGGAGCTGAAAGGTGCGCTCCCGCGCGCGGTAGTCTGGGAGGTTCAGCGTCATGTCCGCCGCGACCACGCCCACCAGCGTCACCCGGGGGAAGTCCAGCCCCTTGGCGATCATCTGTGTGCCGACCAGCACCTGGGCCCGGCCGGAGCGGAAGGCGTCCAGGAGCTTCGCGTGGCCGTCCTTGCCCCGGGTGGTGTCCATGTCCATGCGCACGGTGGTCACGCCGGGGAGCAGGCGGCGGACCTCCTCCTCCACCTGCTGGGTGCCCGAGCCGAAATAGCGGATGTACCGGCTGCCGCAGGCGGGGCAGACGGTGGGCACAGGCCGGACATAGCCGCAGTAGTGGCAGCGGAGCTCGTCGGCCCCGCCCGCCTGGTGGTAGGCCATCGAGACGTCGCAGTGCGGGCATTTGACGGCCTGGCCGCAGGAGCGGCAGGAGACGAAGGAGTGGTAGCCGCGGTGGTTCATCAGGAGCATGGCCTGCTCGCCCCGGCCCACGGCCTCCCGCAGGGCGGCGCGGAGGGCCTCGGAGAAGACCGTGCGGTTGCCCCGGTTCAGCTCCGCGCGCATGTCCACCAGCTCCACCTCGGGCAGCGGCCGGTCCAGCACGCGGCGCGGCAGCTCCACCAGGCGGAGCCCGCCCTGCTGGGCCTGGGCGAAGGAGCGGATGGAGGGCGTCGCGCTGGCCAGCACCAGGGCCGCGCCCTCCCGCTGGCAGCGCCAGGCCGCGACGTCCCGCGCGTCGTAGCGCGGGAAGCGGTCGGAGAGGTAGGTGGTCTCGTGCTCCTCGTCCACGATCAGCACGCCGGGGCGCTCCATCGGCGCGAAGACGGCCGACCGCGCGCCGATGACCACCCGCGCGTCCCCGCGCCGGATGCGCCGCCACTCGTCATAGCGCTCACCGGGGGAGAGGCGGGAGTGCAGCACTGCCGCGACCTCGCCGAAGCGGGCCCGGAACCAGGAGACCATCTGCGGCGTGAGGGCGATCTCCGGCACGAGGAGGATGGCGCCCTGTCCCCGGGCCAGACAGTCCCGCACCAGGCGGATGAAAACCTCCGTCTTGCCGGAGCCGGTGACGCCGTAGAGCAGGAAGCGCCCGGTGCCCTTCTCCGCCTCCGGGCGCATCAGCTCCAGCGCCTCCCGCTGTTCGTCGGTGAGGGTGGGATCCGGCTGGGCGGGCGCGCTTGCGTTCCCGCCGGGGATCCGGAGCGTCTCCCGCTCGGAGAGGGTCAGGGCCCCCGCCTCCGCCAGCTCCCGCAGGGGCGGCAGGGGGTCGCGCACCAGCAGGCGCAGCTCCGCCACCGGGTGCGCCTCCCCGCCGCGCAGGAGGGTGAGGAGCGTTTTCTTCTTCGGCGAGCGGCCCGCGAAGGCGGCCTCCTCGCCCTCGGTGAGCGGGGCGTTCAGCCGCGCCACGGTCTCGGTTTTGACGCGGACGCGCTCCCGGCGCATCTGGGCGGGGAGCATCAGGCGCAGGGTCTCCGCCAGCGGCGCGTGGGTCTCCCCGGCCATGTGGACGGCTAAATCCAGCAGCGGCGGCAGGATCGCGGGGTAGTCCTCCAGCGTGCGCGTGACGGGCTTGATCTTCTCCTCGGGCAGGTCGCAGGTCTCGGAGAGGGAGAGGACGATCCCCTCGATCTCCCGGCGGCCGAAGGGCACCGCCACGCGCCAGCCCGGACAGAGACGCCCCGCCAGCGCCGGCGGCACGGCATAGGAAAAGGTCCGTGCCACCCGCTCATGGGCGATGTCCACGATCACCTGCGCGTACATACGCAAAATCCCCTCCTCCGGCCATGCCTGGATGAGGGGATTATAGCCCCTTTTGGGGCGGATTGCAAATCACTTATGCTCAGATCAATAAACCGAGAGCAGCAGGAGACCGGCCCCTCTGTCGCTGCGGCGACATCTCCCCATCGGAGATGGGGAGATGGGGCTGAAGTAAAGCATCTAAAAACCTCCCCAGCTTGCTGGGGAGGGGGACCGCCGCCCTCCGCGGGGCGGCGGTGGAAGGGTTGGTTTAATTTGCCTCAGAAGAGCGCCTCGATGAAGTCCTTGGCGACGAAGGGCTGGAGGTCGTCGATGCCCTCGCCCACGCCCACGTACCAGACCGGCACGGCCAGCTCCTGGCGGATGGCCAGGGCGATGCCGCCCTTGGCGGTGCCGTCCAGCTTGGTGAGGATGATGCCGTTGACCTCGCAGACCTCCTTGAAGGCCCGGGCCTGCTGCAGGCCGTTCTGGCCCGTGGTGGCGTCGAGCACCAGGATGCAGCGCAGGTCGGCCTGGGGGTACTCCCGCTCGATGACCCGGCGGATCTTGTCCAGCTCGTCCATCAGGTTCTTCTTGTTGTGCAGGCGGCCCGCGGTGTCCACCAGCAGCAGGTCCGCCTCGTTGGCCTTGGCGGACTGCACCGCGTCGTAGACCACGGCGGCGGGGTCGGCCCCCTCCTCGTGGCGGATGATCGGCACCCGCGCCCGCTCGGCCCAGATGGAGAGCTGTTCGGCGGCGGCGGCCCGGAAGGTGTCGCCCGCGGCCAGCATGACCCGGCGGCCGATGGACTGGAAGCGCAGGGCCAGCTTGCCGATGGTGGTGGTCTTGCCCACGCCGTTGACGCCCACGATCAGCATGACCATGGGCCACTTCAGCGGCGGGCGGGGGATGTCCATCTCCTCCACCATGATCTGCTTGAGGATCTCCTTGGCCTGCAGGCCGTCCTTGATGCGCTCCTTCTCCACCCGCGCCTTCAGCTCGTCGATGATGCGGGTGGTGGCCTTCATGCCGCAGTCGGAGAGGATCAGGATGTCCTCCAGCTCCTCATAGAAGTCGTCGTCGATCCGGACGGTCTGCCGCGCGAGGGTGTCCACCTTGTCGGTCATGTTCCCGCGCGTCTTGCTCAGGCCCGAGCGCAGCCGGGCGAAGAAGCCCTTCTTCTCCGGCTCGGGCTGAGCCGGGGCCTGGGCCGCCGGCTGCGCCGCGGCGGGCGCGGCCTGGGGCTTCGGCTCCTCTTTTTTTCTTCCAAACAAACCCATATGATATCCGTCCTCGCTGTCTGTTTTTTGTTACTCCGCCGCGGTCAGCTCCTGGCCCTCCGCGTCGTAGCGGGTTTCTCCGGTCCGCTGGCCGTTCTCGCCGTAGTGGTAGACGACGCGGGCCGCCCCGTCGCTGCGGACGGTGGGCTCGCCCTTGGCGTCGTAGAAGGTCTCCTCCGTCAGGTTCCGGCCCTCCCACTGGCGGCGCACCTCCGCGTAGCCCTGATCGATCAGGGTCACGCGGCCGTTGACGCCGTAGTAGCGCTCGCTGACGATGTTGCCGCTCTTGTCGTAGGCGCGGCTCAGGGTGGCGTAGCCCGCGGCGACGGCGATGGGCTGGCCGATGCCGTCGTAGTAGCTCTCGCGGCGGAGGAGCTTCCCGTCGTACTCGCGGAAGACCTCCGCGTAGCCCGCCGCGCAGGCGGTGGGCTGGCCCGCGCCGTCGAAGTAGCGCTCGGTGCTCACGTTGCCGTCCGCGTCATAGACCAGGTCGAGCTGGGCGAAGGGCTCGCCCTCGCGCAGGGCGGCGGGCTGGCCGTCGATACCGTAGGCTTCCTGGTGGACGACCTGCTTTTTGTCGTTGAAGGTCTGCCGCAGCTCGGCGTAGAGGCCCTTGTACAGGGTGCGATGGCCGTCGCCGTCCAGGTAAGTCAGCTTGGCGGTGTTGCCGGCCTCGTCGAACGCCCGCTGGAGGGCGGCGTAGCCGTCCTGCACGGCGATGGGCGCGCCGTCGGCGCCGAAGTAGCGCTCTTCGATCGCGCGCTTCTTCTCGTCGAGGACCTTGCGGATTTCCACGTAGCCGGCCTTGCAGGCGATGGGATTGCCCTCGCCGTCGAGGTAGCGCTCGGAATTCACGTTGCCCTTCTCGTCGTAGCCGAGATCGAGCTGGGCGAAGGTCTCGCCCTTGCGCAGGGCGGTGGGCTGGCCGTCGACGCCGTAGGCCTCCTGGTGGGTGGCCTTCTTCTGGTCGTTGAAGGTCTGCCGCAGCTCGGCGTAGAGGCCCTTGTACAGGGTGTGATTGCCGTCGCCGTCCAGGTAGGTAACTTTGGCGGTGTTGCCGGCCTCGTCGAACTCCCGCTGGATGACGGCATAGCCGTCCTTCACGGCGAAGGGCGTGCCGTCGGCATTGAAGTAGGCCTCCTCGGCGACGCGCTTCTTCTCGTCGAAGACCTTGCGGATCTCCACATAGCCGGCCTTGCAGGCGATGGGCTTGCCCTCGCCGTCGAGGTAGCGCTCGGAATTCGCGTTCCCCTTCTCGTCGTAGCCGAGATCAATCTGGGCGAAGGTCTCGCCCTTGCGCAGGGCGGTGGGCTGGCCGTCGACGCCGTAGGCCTCCTGGTGGGTGGCCTTCTTCTGGTCGTTGAAGGTCTGCCGCAGCTCGGCGTAGAGGCCCTTGTACAGGGTGTGATTGCCGTCGCCGTCCAGGTAGGTAACTTTGGCGGTGTTGCCGGCCTCGTCGAACTCCCGCTGGATGACGGCATAGCCGTCCTTCACGGCGAAGGGCGTGCCGTCGGCATTGAAGTAAGCCTCCTCGGCGACGCGCTTCTTGTCGTCAAAGACCTTGCGGAGCTCGGCGTACCCGGCCTTGCAGGCGATGGGCTGGCCCTCACCGTCGAGGTAGCGCTCGGAATTTGCGTTCCCCTTCTCATCGTAGCTGAGATCGAGCTGGGCGAAGGTCTCGCCCTTGCGCAGGGCGGTGGGCTGGCCGTCGACGCCGTAGGCCTCCTGGTGGGTGGCCTTCTTCTGGTCGTTGAAGGTCTGCCGCAGCTCGGCGTAGAGCCCCTTGTACTGGGCTGGCTGACCGTCCGCGCCGAAGTAGCTGATCCGCGCGGCGTTGCCGGCCCCGTCGTAGACGCGGCGGAGGAGGGCGTAGCCGTCCTTCACGGCGAAGGGGGTGCCGTCGGCGTTGAAGTAGGCCTCCTCGGTGATCTGCTTCTTGGTGTTGTAGACCCGGCGCAGCTCGGCGTAGCCGGCGCTGCAGGCGACGGGCTGGCCGCTGCCGTCGAGGTAGCGCTCCATGCTGACGTTCCCCGCCGCGTCGAAGGCGCGGTCCAGCTGGGAGAAGGTCTCCTTGCTGCGCAGGGGCGCGGGCTGGCCGTCGACGCCGTAGGCCTCCTGGTGGACGGCCTGCTTCGCGCCGTTGAAGCGCTGCCGGAGCTCGACGTAGAGGTTCTTGTACAAGGCGGGACGCTCGTCCCCGTCCAGGTAGGAGATGACGGAGGCGTTGCCGTTCTCGTCGTAGGTCCGGCGGAGGATGGCGTAGCCGTCCTTGAGGGTGAAGGGCGCGCCGTCGGCGCCGAAGTAGCGCTCCACGGCGATGTTGCCCGCCTCGTCGTACTCCCGGAGGAAGCTGGCGTAGCTGCCCGCCGCCTCGATGGGGCTGCCGTCGGTGTCCAGGTAGGTGCGCATGACCAGCCGGTTCTGCTCGTCATACTCGTTATAGAAGCCGGCGTAGCCCTTCGCGGAGAGGATGGGCTGGCCGTCCGGGCCGAAGTAGTGCTCCTCCCGCGGGAGCTCTTTGCCGATGTAGACCCGCGTCAGGCTGGCGTAGCCGTCCTTGGTGACCACGGGGCTGGCCTCGGCGTCCCAGTAGGACTCCTCCACGACCTGGTTCCAGTCGTCGTAGGCGCGGCGGATCTGGGCGTAGCCCGCCTTGCAGGCCACGGGGTTGGCCTCCGCGTCCAGATAGCGCTGGGTGATGACGTTGCCCCGCGCGTCGTAGATCCGGGCGACGGCCACGTAGGTGTCGCCGTTGGGGACGGGATTGCCGTTTCCGTCGAACCAGCCCTCCGCGGTCACGCGCTTCCCGTCGTCGTAGGCGGTGCGCAGCTCGTGGTAGATGCCCTTGGCGAGGGCGGGCTGGCCGTTCTCATCATAGTACTTGACGGAGACCGCGTTGCCCGCCGCGTCGTAGGTCAGATCCCGGCGGGCGTAGCCGTCCCGGCAGGCGACGGGGGCGTCGTACTGGTTCAGATAGGTCTCCCGGGTCATCTGGCCGGAGGTGTTCCACTCGCGGCTCACCGCCACGTAGGCGTCGCCGTTGGTGATGGCGTCGCCCGCGGCGTCGAACCAGCCCTCCCAGGTGATGTTGCCCGCGGCGTCAGCGAAGCGGAGGAGCTCGGCGTAGCCTGCGGCGCTGTTGACCGGCCGGCCGTCCTCGCCGAAGTAGCGCTCGCCCAGGAGCGTGCCGCCCTCGGTGTAGCTGCGCTCCAGGGCGGCGTAGCCCTGGGGGCCGCTGACGGGCTCCTCGGCGGCGCCGTAGTAGCTCTCGGCCACGTTGTTCTTGCCCTCGTAGCGGCGGCGCAGCACGGCGTAGCCGTCGGAGATCAGGGTCAGGTTTCCGTCCGCGTCCAGATAGCGGGTCTCGATGGCGTTCTTGTTCTCGTCGAACTTGCGCTCCAGGGCCGCGTAGCCGCCCTTCTGGGTGACGGGGGCGCCGTCGGCGGCGGCGTAGACGATATAGGTGCAGTTGCCGTCCTCGTCGTAGCGGCGGGAGATCCGGGCATAGCCCTCCTCGATGTCGATGGGATTGCCGGCCTCGTCGAGGAAGTACTCCTCGGCCACGCGGCTCTCCGCGTCCAGCTCGTAGCGGTGGATAGCGTAGCCGTCGCTCCGGACGGGCTGGCCGTCCAGGCCGATAAAGGTGACGTCGTAGCTCTCGCCGTCCGTGGCGTAGGTGGTCAGGGTGTAGGCGTAGTTCTTACCGGAGAGGAGCATGAGCTGGTTGGACGCGTTGTAATTCAGCTTCGCCGCGACGCGCCCCTGGGCGTCGTAGACCGTCTCCTCGCGGGCGCTGCCCTTGGCGTTGCCCTTCAGCCGGCCGTCCGTGCCGTAGTAGGCGGTGGACAGGAGCTTCCCGGCGCCGTTGTAGGTGTACTCGATGCGGTGGAAGCCCTTCTGGCCCTCCACCGGCACGCCGTCGGTATAGTAGGACTCGCTGGTTTTCTTCTTGTTCTCCCAGGTGTAGCGGACCTCGCCCGCGCCCAGGGTGTTGGGGGTCTGGCGGCTGTTGGTGTCCAGATAGGTCTCGGTCAGGTGCTGGCCGTCGTCGTCGTAGGTGTAGCGGACGATCGCGTAAGCCTTCTCGTTCATGGTGAGATTGCCGTCTGCGTCGTAGTAGGCGATCTCGGAGACGACCTTGTCGTCGTATTTGTAGGAAATGCGCTGATAGCCCTTCAGGCAGTTCACGGGCTTGAGGTCCGCGCCGAAGTACTCCGTGCGGGTCAGGGATTTATAATTGTAGGTGTTCTGCACCCGCGCGTAGCCCTGCTTGGGGACGACGACCGGATTGCCGGAGGTGTCCAGCCAGGTCTGGCGGGCCAGCTGGCCCTGGCTGTCGAAGATCTTCTCCCAGGCGGAGTAGCCGTCCGAGAGCATGACGCGCTCGCCGTTGGCGCCGAAGTACATCGCGGCGATGACGCGCTTTTTGTCGCCGGTGCGGTAGGCGTAGGCGTAGTAGCCCTCGGGCATCTGGTAGGGCTGGTTGTGCTCGTCGAAGTAGGTCTCCCGGCAGTGGTAGGGCTTGCCGTTGTAGATATAGTCGAAGACCACGTAGGCGTAGCCCTTGGGGCCGGCCATCAGCTTGCCGTCTGCCCCGTAATAGCCGGTATCCGCCCAGTTGCCGTCCTGCCATTTGCGGGTCATGCGGGCATAGCCGTCCTTGTGGCTGACGGTCAGCTGGCCGTCGATGCCGTAGAAGGAGGTCTGCCAGATCTGATCGTTGCTCAGGCGCTCGTAGGTCGCCTTCGCCCAGCCATTGGGGCCGGCCATCAGCTTCTTGTCCGCGTCGAGGTAGCGCTCCGCGATCAGCAGGCGCTTGCCGTCGTGCTTGACGGTGTAATCGGCCTCATAGATGGCCCACTGGGTGGCCGAGCGCAGGAGGCTGCCGTCCGCGGTGGTGTAGGTGGAGCGGGCGAGGGAGGTCCGGCTGTAGGTGTTCTCCACCATGGCCCAGCCCTCCGGGCCGTTGACCTTCACCCCGGCCGCGTTGGTATAGGTCTGGCTCAGCACGACGCCGTCCTGCCCGTAGCGGGAGGAGAGCTTGGCCCACCCGCCGGCGGTGTCGGTCAGGTGGCCCTCCGCGTCGTGCCAGGTGGTCGTGGACACCTTCTTGTCCTTGTCCTTATAGGCGTACTTCACCGTCGCGTAGCCGGTGTCCTCCGCGGTCACCACCTGGCCGGCGGCGTCCACATAGTCCTGCTGGACCAGACGCCCCTCCCGGTCGTAGGTGTTGCGGATCTGCAGTCCGGTGGAGATCTCCGCCGCGGCGTTCACGGCCGCCAGGAGGCAGACCAGAAGCGTGATCACGAGCGTAAGCCATTTGCGCATGTTGTTCACCTCGTTAATATCGTGAGCCCATCGGGCAAGGTTCCGCGCCGATTGGGGAGGCCGAAAAAAGAGCAGCGCTCACCATTTACTATCATAACACATCTCCCGGCTTTTTTCCATCTCTGGGGCAGATTTTACAGATTTGTTACGGACAAGCAAAAAGCCCGGCGTAGGCCGGACGGCAGCGGATCAACGCTGAAAACGGGTGACGGGCTTAAACCAGGATGATACAGCGCTCGCCATAGCCGGGGATCAGCTCGTCGTGCGTGAGAAAGCGGAGGTTCTCCACCTTAGCCTGGGCGAGCAGGAGGCGGTCAAAGGGATCCTTATGCGGTTTTGCATCCTCCGCCCGGGTGAGCGAAGCAACAGCGAAAATATGCTTGTCTCGGAGGGGGAGCGTAATAAACCCAGCCTGTTTGCACCCGGCTGAGAAATCCTCCGCGGTGAAGGGGAGCTTTTCAGGCCGGGCTTCGTGCTTGAGCAGCACCTCCCAGACGGAGAGGGTGCTGTAATAGACGGTATTGTCCGGGTCCAGAATCATCAGCCGGGCTTTGTCAGACAGGGAAGGGCTGTCCATCAGCGCCCATATGGCAATGTGCGTGTCGAGCAGCAGGTTCATAGCGTTCCCCCCGTGAGCATCGCCGCGATCGCCTCATCGTCCGCGTCAAAAGCCTCGTCCTGATAGGCGGTATATTTTCCCCTCCACAGGCCGATGCGGTTGGAAGCGGGAGCTTCCTGAACCAACGTCATGCGAACGATGGGTCTGCCGTTCCTCGCGACGGTGATTGCGTCCTCCCGCTTGGTTTCCAGCAGACGAATCAGTTTGGAAAAGTCTGTCTTGGCCTCTAGCACGTTGACCTGCATCATCGGAGTGCCTCCTTTCAATATAGCCAGAAGACCAGGCTGGTCATCCTGGTCATATTATACCAGATGAGCGCCTGATTTGCAAGGCCCATATAAAAAGTGGAGAAAGGCTCTCCACTTATTCGGGTTTTCATGTATCAGGGCTTCCATGTATGACCGCAATTTTGGCAAACGGCTCTTGTTGAGAAAACAGTCTTTGTTCCGGTAACAGTAGTGGTTGTAGCAATCTTCTTTTTACTTCCAAATAGAAGTTTGAAGGGCAGAAAGAGGATTTTGAAAAACCAGATCCACCAACCAACAAACAACCAGTATACAAGGCCCTTTCTTTTTTTACAATACTGGTTTTGCTCGTTCCAACACTGCCGGTTTCCACAGATTGGACATTTACATTTGAACTAGGATACATTTCGCTTTATTCGCAAAAGCATTTTGTGTTGAAAGCAAGAAACACAACCCACCTACATTCTTCCAGTACTTTTATTTCGGCACCGCTACCACAGGATTGCTGCACCTATTAATTGTGAATCATGGCACAGTTAAGAGACGGAACCTCACCCCCAGCCCCTCTCCTTTCAGGAGAGGGGGGAGATGCTCTGGGCGTTTTTTGACCGATTCTCCCCTGAAAGGGGAGATGTCGCCGCAGCGACAGAGAGGTTCCTGTTGGCGATGATTCAAGTATACATTGGGACATCAATCGTTTTCAATTGTTGGCAATCTGTGACACGCTACCAGCTCCAGCACCGAAGCTTACTTCAGCATGCTCTCCTCCCAGGAGTCATAGGGCTTGATGCCGAGGAGGCCGGCCACGGTGGGGGCGACGTTGGCCAGGCCGAAGTGGCCCTCCTTCATCTCGTGGCGCTCGTCCTTGTCGTAGATGATGAAGGGGACGGGGTTGAGGCTGTGGGCGGTGCGGACCTGCACCGCGCCTTTCTTGTTCTTCTCGAGCATCTGGTCGGAGTTGCCGTGGTCGGCGGTGACGATCAGGATGCAGCCCTGCTCGTCGCAGACCTTCTTGATCCGGGCGAGCTGGAGATCGACGCTCTCCACGGCGATCTCGGTGGCGAGGAGGTTGCCGGTGTGGCCGACCATGTCGCCGTTGGGGAAGTTGCAGCGGATGAAGCCGTACTGCTTGCTCTCGATGGCGGCGATGACCAGGTCGGCGATCTCGGTGGCCTTCATCCAGGGGCACTCGTCGAAAGAGCGCACGTCGCTGGGCACCTCGGCGTAGTCCTCCAGCTCCTCGGAGACCTTGCCGGAGCGGTTGCCGTTCCAGAAGTAGGTCACGTGGCCGTACTTCTGCGTCTCGGAGCAGGCGTACTCCTTGATGCCGTGGGCGACCAGGAGCTCGGTGAGGGTCTCGTGGATCTGCGGCGGGTTGACCAGGTAGTTGTGGGGGATCTTCAGGTCGCCGTCGTACTCGAGCATGCCCGCGTAGCGCACCTGCGGCACCGCGCCGCGGTCGAACTTGTCGAAGTCCGCGCCGCCGTCGAAGGCCATGGAGATCTCCTGGGCGCGGTCGCCGCGGAAGTTGTAGAGGATGACGCTGTCGCCGTCCTGGATGGTGCCCACGGGCTGGCCGTTCTCCGCGATGACGAAGGCGGGCAGATCCTGGTCGATGCAACCGGTCTCGGCGCGGTAGGTCTCGATGGCCTCCTTCGCGGTGGGGAACTGGCGGCCCTCGCCGTGGACGTGGGTGTCCCAGCCGGCCTTGACCATGGGCCAGTTGGCCTGATAGCGGTCCATGGTGATGGTCATGCGGCCGCCGCCGGAGGCGATCCGGCCGTCGAAGGCGGCGTCGTTCAGCTCGGCGAGCACCTTCTCCAGCTGGTCCACATACTCCAGCGCGGAGGTGGCGGGGACGTCGCGGCCGTCCAGCAGGATGTGGACGCGGACGCGGGTGACGCCCTCCTTCTTGGCCTCGCGGAGCATGGCGATCAGGTGGCTGATGTTGGAGTGGACGTTGCCGTCGGAGAGCAGGCCCAGGAAGTGCAGCGTGCCCCGGCCCTTCACCGCGCCCACCAGGGACTTCCAGGTCTCGGACTGGTAGATGAGGCCGGACTCGATGGACTCGTTGACGAGCTTGGCGCCCTGGGAGTAGATCTGGCCGCAGCCGAGGGCGTTATGGCCGACCTCGGAGTTGCCCATGTCGTCGTCCGTGGGCAGGCCCACGGCGCTGCCGTGCGCCTTGATGCACTGCCAGGGCGCGTTGGCCTTGAACCAGTCCAGGGTGGGGGTGGTGGCCTTCATGACCATGTTCCCCAGCTCAACGGGGGTCTCGCCCACGCCGTCCATGACGACGAGCACAACCGGTTTCTTCATCAAAATATGCCTCCTTCAGCATCAGATGTTTGGGGTGGGAAAGCTGGCGGCGGGAGGGCGGAGACGCCGTCCGCCCGCTGGGGTTAGTCTATCGCAATCGCATGACAATGTCAACGGGCATTTGCGCCTTGCGCCGCGGCGGCTTTTCAGGTACAATGCGGGCAGAGCGAAGCGGTCAGCCGGGCGCGGACGCGGCGCGGCGCGCGCGGAAAAAGCCGTCGAGCAGGGCCCTGCACTCCGCCTCCAGAACGCCGGCGGTCCAGCGGCAGCGCCCGCCGAGGGCGGGGTCGGCGGGCAGGTCGTACACCGAGCCGCAGCACCCCTTCTGCGGGTCGGCGGCCCCGAAGACGCAGCGGTCGAGCTGGCTGACCACCAGGGCGCCCGCGCACATCGGGCAGGGCTCGAGCGTCACGTAGAGCGTGCAGCCCCGCAGCCGCCAGTCTCCGAGCGCCTCGGCCCCGGCGCGCAGGGCCTCCAGCTCCGCGTGGGCGGTGGGGTCGCCGCCGGCCTCGCGCCGGTTCCGCCCGACGGCCAGCAGCCGCCCGTCCTTCACGAGCACCGCTCCCAC
The DNA here is from genome assembly GCA_947165425.1 of uncultured Clostridia bacterium. Taxonomy (GTDB): domain Bacteria; phylum Bacillota; class Clostridia; order Christensenellales; family Aristaeellaceae; genus RUG11272. The sequence goes on along the minus strand of CAMVAJ010000024.1, from coordinate 16,913 downwards.
GGGCACCTCCCCGGCGGCGAGGGCCTCCCGGGCCTCCCGCAGGGCCAGCCGCATCCATTCCTGATCCGTCATCTTGATCCTCCCGATCAATAGCTTTGCTAAGCACAGTTTACCACGAAATGAGCGAAAAGGGAAAAGAAAATGCAGGAGGGCAACGCATGAAAACGAAAAAGATGCTGCGCATGACGGCGCTGGCGCTGTGCCTGTGCCTGGCGACGGGCTGCGCCGCCGAGCCCATGGCGGCGGACCCGGGCGAGCGACTGGAGCTCCTCTCCATCAACGTGGGCAAGGCGGACTGCCACCTCCTGTACCTGGGGGACGAGGTCTATCTGATCGATGCCGGCACCTGGCAGTCCTGGGGCGCGGTCTCCGCGGCGCTGCGGGCCAACGGCATCGACCATCTGGACGGCGTGTTCCTCACCCACACGGACAAGGACCACGCCGGCGGCCTGCCGGCCCTGATCCAGGCCCCGGTGAAGGTGGACGCCTGGTACGCCTCCGCCTATTTCTGCGAGGTGACGGCGGAGGAGCACCCGATGAACCTGGTCACGCGGCTGCGCGGGCAGGAGGTGACCTACCTCAAGGCCGGGGACACCCTGCCCCAGGGTGGGGGACGGCTGACCGTGCTGGGGCCGACCCAGTATTTCGCGGACAAGGAGAATAACAATTCCCTCGTGCTGCTGGCCGAGACGGCGGAGGGGAGCATCCTGCTGACCGGGGACATGGAGATCCCGGCGGAGGAGCTGCTGCTCCGGGCGGGGACGCTCCAGCCGGTGACGGTGTTGAAGGTCGGCCACCACGCCGAGGGCGACGCCACCTCCGAGGCCTTCGCCCGGACGGTGCGGCCCAGGCTCGCCGTGATCTCCACCAACTCCGAGGAGGAGCCGGACACCCCGAGCAGTCGGGTGGTGAAGCTGCTCAAGGCTGTCGGCGCGCGGCTGGCGAGCACCCAGAGCGCCGCGGGCGGCGTCCGCGTGACCGTGCGAGGCGGGGACGCGCAGGCGGCCCTGGAGAGCTGGAGCTTCCCGGAGGCGGTTACGGGCGTGGAGATCGCGGACCTCGACACGGGGAGCGAGCTGCTGACCCTCCGCAACGGCGGCGCGGAGACCGTCGACCTGGGCGGGTGGTTCATCACCTCCTCCCGGGGCGGGGAGACCTTTGTATTCCCGGCGGGGCAGACGCTGGCCCCCGGGCAGAGCCTGACGGTCTCGACCCTCTCCAGCCCCTCCCGGGGCGACCTGCAGTGGCCGGAGGAGAAGGTCTGGGCCAACAAGAAGCAGGACACCGCGACGCTGTATGACGCCTGGGGGCGGCAGATGAGCGAGCGCTGAGCGGGCCGGCGCGCCGCGCGGCATGGAGATTCCGGAAAGGTTTTTTACCGGAAACCCTTCCTTTTTGCGCCCCGATCATGTATAATCAAAACCGGAGGATGAAAAGGAGGGGATGTCCATGTCCGAGCGTTTTAACCCCAACACCACCGAGATGCGGCCCATCCGGGAGAGCGGCAATCAGGCCCACGACATCCTGCTGTACGTCTACAGGGCCCTGCAGGCCAAGGGATACGACCCCATCACCCAGCTGGTGGGCTATATGATTTCCGGCGACCCCACCTATATCACGAGCTACAACCAGGCCCGGAGCCTCATCTGCCGCCTGGAGCGGGACGAGATCATGGAGGAGCTGGTGCGCTTCTACGTGGGGAGCCTGGGGGAGAACTGAACAATCCGATCAAAAAACGCAAAGACGCTGATGCCCACGCCGTGGGGGTTGGCGTTTTTGCGATAGGAGCTGAATGCGATGGCCGAAATCACCTGGGAGCTCTTTCAAAGCCAGGTCGAGGCCTGCGCCCAGTGCGGCCTCTGCCGGGGGATCCGGCATAAGGTGCCGGGCCAGGGGGACCCGCACGCGCCGCTGATGTTCATCGGCGAGGGGCCGGGGCAGGTGGAGGACGAGCAGGGACTCGCCTTCGTCGGGCCGGCGGGCCAGCTGCTGACCCGGATGCTGGCCGCGATCGGGCTGCCCCGGGAGCGGGTCTACATCTGCAACGTGGTCAAGTGCCGCCCTCCCCAGAACCGCGTGCCGACGCCGGAGGAGGCGCAGGCCTGCCTGATCCATCTGCGGACGCAGACCTATCTGGTGCGCCCCCGGGTGATCGTCCTCCTGGGCAGCACGGCGGCCCGGAACCTGCTGGACCCGGAGATCCGGATCACCCGGCAGCGGGGCCAGTGGACGGAGCGCAAGGGCGTGTGGATGATGCCCACCTACCACCCCTCGGCCCTCCTGCGCGACCCGGAGAAGAAGCGCGACGCCTGGACCGACATGCAGCGCCTGCGGGACAAGCTGATCGAGCTGGGGCTGTACGGGGATCTCTACGGCGCGGAGGCGCCGGATCAGAAGTCGATCTCCACGTAATTCGCGAAGCGCACGATCTCGTCCAGGTCGAAGCGCCCGCCGGCGCGGTAGTACAGGTAGATGCCCAGGGCGATCACCGCCAGGGCGGCCAGCACCACCAGCGTGACGCGCAGCGGGCTGATCGGGGCCTCGCCGCCGCACTTGCCGCTCTGGCCGTTCACCAGCACGTGGAAGGTCTTGTCCTTATAGGTGAAGGAGGAGAGATACATCGGCAGGAGCGTCAGCTTGTAGCGGACGTTCTCATGCTCGGAGCGCAGGGAGGAGACCTGGGCTTCGTCCGCGTGGGAGAGGATGTCCCGCCGGGCGAGCTGCCGCATCTCCTCGTCGATCACCCGCTGCGCGTTCTCCCAGCCCTCCGCCAGATTGACGGAGGGTTTTTCCGCGGAGAAGCCGGAGAGGAAGCCCGGCTGGTAGCGGCACAGCCGGCTCAGCTCGTAGGGCCGCACGCGGCTGAGGAGCTTCTCCGGCAGGCGCTTCGACCCGGCGATGAGCACGTCGTCGAAATGGCTGTACACCCGGCCCGAGGTGGGCGTCCACCGCGTCCGGCGCTCCCGGCGCATCTCCCGGACCGTCTTGCCGTTGCGCTGCACGGTGACAGGGACGGTGACATAGTAATAGTGTCCCGCCTGGCCGGTATAGTCCGAGGTCGTGTCGCTGTCGTAGGTCCAGTGGGGGAGATAGACGCCGGCGATCTGGCCCAGGGCGGCCATCTTCTTGGCCTTGGACGGGGCGAAGAACTTCCCCTTCAGCCACTTGCGGAAGGAGGAGACCGCGCTCTGCTGGGTCACGCTGAAGGGCAGCACGCTCTCCGGCGCGATGCCCGCCGCGCTCTGATCCTCCAGGACGTGGGGGCTGCCGCAGAAGGCGCACAGCGTCGCGCTCTCCCCGGGGCCGAGGATCGTCTCCGCGCCGCAGGCCTGACAGTGGATGACCCGCTTCTGCTCGCCCCAGTCCAGGGCCCGGGCCGGGGGCGCGCCTTCCAGATCGTACTCGGCGGGCGGGGTGCGGTCCATCTCCACCTCGGACATGGAGCCGCAGAAAGGGCATTTCAGCTGCTGCGCCTCCGGGTCCCACAGCGGCCGCGCGCCGCAGGAGGGGCAGGAGAAGGTGCCGGAGGCTTCACGGATTTCGTCGAACATGGCTGCTCCTTATGCTGTCTGCGCCGTCGGAGAAGCCCCGCTGACCAATGAGAAGGGTCGGCGGGGCCGGTGCGGTTTTTGTTCAGATTATTTCAGCTTGTATTTCATCATGGCCTCCACCAGCTCCGGGAAGGGCCAGGCGACGTCCTGGCGGCGCAGGAGGCCGAAGTTCTCGCCGCTGCCGGCGAAGGCGTTGTTGTCCCACCAGGCCACGGGGATGCCGTAGGAGGCGGCGTTGGCCACGTAGTAGGACACATGCTCCACCCGCGCCTGCAGGTTGTCGCCCTTGAGGAGGCAGCCGAACTCGTCCATTACCGCGGGGACGCCCTGCTTGATGTAGAGCTCGTACAGCTGCTTCAGAGCGCTGTTGATGGGGGAGACGTCCGCCCGGCGGGTGTAGGAGAATTTGTCCGTGCCCTTGGTGTTCAGGGCGAAATCGTAGGGCACATAGGCGTGGGCCGCAACGATGAGGCGGTTGTCCGCCGTGTCCGTGGGCAGATGGAAGTAGCGGCGGTTGACGTTGTCCGTGGAGGCGTCGTAGCCGGGGAGCAGGAGATAGCGGTCGGCGTTATTCCCGCCGGAGGCGCGGACGATGTCCACGAAGGTCTGGTTGAAGGTGTCGATGCAGGCCGCCGCGTCCTGGCAGGTCTTGTTGTTCTGGTTGAAGGACCACTCGTAGGAGGTGCCGACCAGCCGGGGCTCGTTCATGGACTCGAGGAGCAGCGTGTCGGGATAGTCACGGAAGCGCTCCGCCAGCTGGGTCCAGATCGCGGAGAGGTATTTCAGCGAGCTGTCCAGGTGCTCCGAGTCCGGGTAGAAGTACTTCTTGTCGTTGTCGTGCTGGACGTTGACGATGGCCATCATGCCGCTCTCCAGCACCCAGTCCGCCACCTCCTGCACCCGGTCGAGCCAGGCGGGGTTGATGTTGAAGTCCTTGTCCACGTGGTTGTGCCAGGACACCGGGATGCGGATGAAGCCGAAGCCGGCGTCGGCCAGGGCCTGGATCATCTCCCGGGAGGTGTAGACGCCGCACCAGTAGCGCTCGATGGCCAGGTCGTCGCCGAAGTAGTTGTCCCGGACTGCGTCGAAGGTATTGCCCAGATTCCAGCCGATGCCCATCCGGCGCAGGAAGGCCATGGCCTCGCTGTCCGGGATCGTGTGCTCCTTGGTCTCGATCTCCGGGATGACGATGTCGGTCCGGGCCTCGTCGCCCAGGACAGGGAGGACGGTCAGCAGCAGGCAGAGGGAGAGACAGAGGGCGAAAAGCTGTTTCATGGTCGGTTCCTCCTTTGCGTCGATGGTTCTCGAATCAATCCGAGCAGCAGGGTTTCAGATATTTCCCGTTTTGAATTACATGCCCTCCACCCGGATCACGCTCTCTACGCGCACATGGTCGCCCTGCAGGCGCTCCACGGCGCGGCGCATGGCGCGCTCGGAGGTCTCGTGGGTGATGAGGGCGACGGGGGCGCGGCCGTCGCGGACGCCCTTCTGCTGGACGGAGGCGATGGAGATCTTCTCCTCCGCGAGCACAGCGGCCACCTTCGCCAGCACGCCGGGGGTGTCCTGGGCGCTCATGCGCACGAGATACCGGCTCTGCCAGTCGTCGGTGAAGGTCAGGGACGGGTCCGCCTCCGCCGTGTTGGGGAAGGAGGGGACGGTGGGGTTGTCCAGGTGCAGCGCCGCGAAGACGATGTCGCCGCAGATGGCGCTGGCGGTGGGCTTGTCGCCCGCGCCGCGGCCCTGCAGCATCATGTCCTGGCAGTAGTCGCCGTGGAGGTGGATCGCGTTGAGGGAGCCGTCCACCTTCGCCAGGGGGTGCGTCTCCGGCAGGAAGGTCGGGTGGACGCGCACCTCGATCTCGTCCCCGTCGCGCTTGCCGATGGCCAGGAGCTTGAGCACATAGCCCATATCGCGCCCGCAGGCGATGTCCTCCGCCGTGACGGCGCTGATGCCCTCCCGGTAGATCTTCGCGTAGGGGACGTGGGTGTGGAAGGCCAGGGAGGAGAGGATGGACAGCTTGTAGGCCGCGTCGTAGCCCTCCACGTCCGCGGTGGGGTCCGGCTCGGCCAGGCCCAGGCGCTGGGCGTCGGCGAGGGTCTCGGCGTAGCCGCTGCCCTCCTGGGTCATGCGGGTGAGGATATAGTTGGTGGTGCCGTTGACGATGCCCATCACGCGGTGGATCCGGTCCGCCTCCAGGGAGATGGCCAGCGTGCGGATCACCGGGATCACGCCGCCCACGCTCGCCTCGTGGTAGAGGCCCGCGCCGGTTTTCTCCGCCGCCGCCCGCAGCGCGTGCCACTGCAGGGCCAGCGCCATCTTGTTGGCGGTGACGACGGTCTTGCCCTTCTCCAGGGCCGCCTGCATGAAGCGGGCCGCGGGCTGCTCCCCGCCCATGAACTCGCAGACGATGGCGATCTCCGGGTCGTCGAGCACGTCCTCGGCGCGCTCGGTGAGGATCGCGGCGGGCACGTCGGTGCGGGCCTCGGGGATGGATTTGACCAGCGCGCGCTTCACCCGCAGGTCGAGGCCGTCGCGGCGGAGGATCTCATCGTGCATCTCGTCCAGCAGATGCCAGACGCCGCCGCCGATGTTGCCGCAGCCGAGAAAACCGAGATTGACTTGCTTTCCCATGGTGGTTCATCCTCTCTGATCAGCTCATTTTCCCGTGGCACATGCCCCAGGGCTTGCCGCTCCCGCAGGGGCAGGGGGCGGCGGGGTGGACGGGGGTGTTTTCCTTCATATACTCCCGGAGCATGCCCTCGCGGCTCCGGCCCTTGAAGACCCACAGCGGGACCCGGTCGAGACAGCGGCCCACAAGCCAGGCCGCGCCGCTGTCCATCTCGCCCAGGACCGCGCGGAACCGGTTGAGCGCGCCCTCGCTGTTCATGGCCTGCAGGTCGGCGCAGGCGTCGGACATGGCGTCCTCCATGTCCAGGATATCGACATTGTGTTCCCGGGCCAGGCGGGTCAGGTACTGGATGTCCTCCGGCTGGAAGGGGATGACGAAGTCGGACTCCAGGAAGAGGCGCTCCGGCCAGACGTAGAGCGGGAAGACGGTCAGCAGCGGCTTGGAGAGGACGTCGTACAGCTCCCCCGGCTCCTCGCACAGCTCGCTGACCAGCCAGCGGTCCCCCGACGGCGCGGTGAACAGCATGGCCGCGCCGCCCCAGCACAATAGCAGCGCGCTCAGCGCGCCCGGCTCCTCCTCGTCGCGGCCGAAGGTCATCCGCGCCAGCTCCCGCTCGGGGAGCATGCCGTAGATGTTGAGGAGCTTCCGCGCCCGGAACAGGTCGTCGCCGAGCTCGTCGAAGTGGAGGTATGCCGCCTCGTCCTCCGGCAGCAGCTGCGCGGCCTCCGGGAGGATTTCCCAGACGGCGCGGCCCCGGTGCGCCAGGCCGAAGACGCTCAGCCACAGCAGCAGATCCTCCGGCGCGCTGCCGGGCGGCGCGTCGCGCAGGGGGAGCGTCCAGCCGCCCTCCCCGTTCGGCGGCCCGGCGGTCAGGGCACCCAGCTCGTCGAGCAGCTCGCCGCCCAGCACCGCCGGGAGGAGCGGGAGCCCCTCCGCGATCTTCCGCAGGATCAGCCGCACCGTCTCCGCCTTGGTGCCGGGGAGGCCGTCCGCGGCCGGGATGCCCAGCCGGACGCACAGATCCTCCAGCTCCCAGGTGTTCTTTGCCTTTAGGTTGTCCTCCAGGGTGCGCATCCAGCTCCCCCTCTCTAAAGCGCAGAAGGATTCATAGGCATTCAGTATTCGATGTAGAGTTGTAGATTCTCAAAATGAATATAGTTTTTTCTTGTGCTTATCTCAGCTTAAGATGCTTTATCTTCCAAACCAGCCCTTCCACCACCGCCCCGCGGAGGGCGGCGGTCCCCCTCCCCAGCAAGCTGGGGAGGTTTTCAGATACTGCGCTTTAGCCCAATCTCCCCAGCTCGCTGGGGAGAGGTCGCCGCAGCGACAGAGGGGCTGGTTTTCTGCTGACATGAAGTATTCCGACTTTTTGATAAGTCTGAACTACCATTTTACTTTATCACAATTCATTGGAAAAATCTATTTAAAGAAAGCGAGAAAACGGCTGAATACAACTCAAAATACGTAAAAAGCACGTATTGTATAGAGCATGGATATCTCAGTGATTAACACTAATTAGACGCTTCCCCCAGCACCCGGACCTCGGGCTCGAGGCGGACGCCGGTCTCGGCCAGGACGCGGGCGGCGACCTCGTTCATCAGCCGCTCGAAATCCGCGGCGGTGCCGCCCTGGTTGACGAGAAAGCCGGCGTGCTTCCCGCTCACCAAGGCGCCGCCGACGGCATAGCCCTTCAGGCCGCACTGGTCGATCAGCGCGGCGGCGAAATGGCCGGCGGGGCGCTTGAAGGTCGAGCCCGCGCTGGGCACGTTCAGCGGCTGCTTCTCCGCGCGGCGGCGGGCCAGCTCGGCCATCTCCGCCTCGATCTCCGCCCGGCTCCCGGGGAGGAGGGTGAAGGTCACGCGGGTGACGATGGGCGCCGGGTCGGCGTCCTGGAGCGCGCTGTGCCGGTAGCCGAAGGCCAGCTCGTCGTGGGAGAGGGTGAAAAAGGCTCCGTCCTGGGAGACGCCCTCCACGCGGGTCACGCGCTCCCCGAGCTCCCCGCCGTAGGCCCCGGCGTTCATCACGACGCCGCCGCCCACGCTCCCGGGGATCCCCGCGGCGAAGGCGAGCCCCGCCAGATCCCGCTGCGCCGCGAAGCGGGCCAGCTCCCCGAGGGACGCGCCCGCGCCGGCGGTCACGGTCAGGCCCTCCTGCCGCAGGTCGCTCATGGGCCGCCCGATGCGGATCACGAGGCCGCGGATGCCGCCGTCGCGCACGAGCAGGTTGCTCCCCCGGCCAATGACGGTGACGGGGACAGCCAATGCCCGCGCCGCGGCCAGCAGGCGGGCGAGGGCCTCCGAGCTGTCCGGCTCGGCGAAGCAGTCTGCCGGGCCGCCCAGCCGCAGGCTGGTGCAGCCGGAGAGGGGGACGTTCGCCTGGATGTCTACGCCGCTGCGGGCTTGCAGTTCATGGATCATTCGGCACCTCCGGCATCAGCGCCCGGGCGGTCTCCAGGGCCTCCCGGAGCGGGCCGGGCTCGCCGGCCTCCAGCGCGGACCGGAGCGCGTCGGCCGCGGCGGTGAGATCGGCGGTCTCCGCGTCCAGGGCGTCCGCGGCGGTCTGGGCCTCGCGCTGCCGTGCCCGGGCGTCGGCCAGGGCGGCCTCCGTCTCTGTCTTCTCCCGGGCCAGCTCCTCCAGCTGCGCGGAGAGGGTCTGCGCCTTGGCCTCGGAGGTCTCCTTCTGCAGCTGGGCCTCCCGGATCTGCTCCCGCAGGGCCTTCGCCTGCTCCTGCAGGGGGACCTTGGCGTCGTTGGTGGCGTTCCAGGCCGCCTCGCTGGCGGCGGAGGCCGCGGCGGTGTCCTCGAGCTGGCGCTGAAGATCCCGCGTCTTCTGCCGCAGGCCGACGCAGAGCAGCGCCCCGGCGAGGAGCGCGACCGCCAGGCAGAGGGCCAGCGTCTTATCTCTGTATTTCATGCCGCGCTCCTTTCACAGGCTGTCGAGGAGCAGCTCGTCCCGCAGCAGCGGGACGGTGGGCTCCGGCGACGGGGTCGGTGCGGGGGTGGGGGCGGTCGTCGGGGAGGGCGAGGGGGTCGGCTCCGGCGTGGACGTGGGGGCGGGGGTCGTCAGCGCCTCCTCCGCCTGCCAGGCCAGGGCCCGGAGCTCCTCCAGGGCGGCGTCCCGGCGTGCCTGCGCGTCCGGGAGCCGGGCCTCAGCCTCCTCCGCTGCCGTCCGGGCGGCGGTCAGGGCGTCCGCTAAGTCCGCGTTGTCCGTCCGGGCCTGCTTGCGCTTCGCCCGCAGGTCCGTCTCCGTGGCCACCGCCGCGTCGGTCTGGGGCTGGAGCGCGTCGAGCTCCGCCTGCACCTCCGGCAGGGCGGAGGCCGCGGCGTCATACTCCGTCTGCTGCTTGCGCTCCCGCTGGTGGTTGGTATCCAGGGAGATCTGCGTGTCCGCCAGCCGGGCCCGCAGGCCGGCCGTGTTCAGCGTCCACCAGACGACGGCGGCCGCCAGGATCAGCAGGGCCAGGGCCAGCAGGGCCGCCGCGGCGCGGCCGATGGGTTGCTCTCTCATCCGAACATCCTCGCCAGTTCCTCAAACTTCTCGTGGGTGATGAGCGCGGTCTGGCGCGTGCCCACCAGCTTGATCACATAGGTCCAGCGCCCGTAGGGCTCCATGGCCGAGATCTTGTTCAGGTTCACGATATAGCCCTTGTGGCAGCGGAAGAAGATCGCGTCGCTGAGGCGCTCGTCCATCTCGCTGAGGGTCTCCGGCACCACATAGCGCGCTCCGCCCTCGGCGTAGATGACGGTGGAGCGGTCCTCCCGCTGCACCAGCAGGATGTCGTTCTGGTCGACGAAGGCGACGCCGTCCTTGTGCCGCAGCATCAGCCGCTGGCCGTTGGGGCGGATGTGCAGGGGTGGCACGGCCTCGCCCGGGCCCTCGCGGACGGTCCGGAGGCTCTCCCGGACCCGGCGCATGGTCTCCAGCGCCCGCTCTGTCACGAAGGGCTTGGCCAGGCAGTCGAAGCCGTCCAGCTCCACCGCGTCCAGGGTGTCCCCCTCGCTGACGGTGAAGACAAGGATCACCGAGGGATCGATATCGTGGATCATCCGGGCGCACTCGGACGCGCCGACGCCGGGCAGGTTGGAGTCCAGCAGCACCACGTGCGGGCGCTTCTCCTCCACCTGCCGCAGGAGCGTCTCGCTGTCCGCCGCCTCGCAGACCAGATCGGTCTCCTCCGCCAGCGCGATCAGGCGGGCCTCCGCCATGCGGGTCTGCTCGTCCGCGTCCGCGATGGCTACACGAATGGATTCGCTCATCTGTCTGATACCCCACAGCTGTGATTTGTTCGCTCAAAGGCGGGAAAACCGGGCTGATTCCGACGCCGCCTTTAAAAAACAGTATACCACAGAAAACCTGAAAAATGAACAGGATTTTTCGCTCCGGGCGGCGCCGCGGGGCCGCTGATACGGGCCCGGACGCATAAAACCGCGTCTTTGCGGCGAAAACGCCTTGACATAATCAGAAATTAGCGATAAAATGATAACGAAAGTGAGCTGCGAGGCGGACAGAGCATCCTGCCGGCCCCGGCAGCTTGGCCCGGAGCGCCTTCGCCCGGGGAAAATTACAGATGACCCAATCCGCGGTCGACGCGGTTTTTACATGGAAAGGCGCACGGAAGGCGGCGTCAGGTGAGAGTTTAAGGAGACGAGAGCGTATGAAGTCGACAGGCGTGGTGCGCCGGCTGGACAACCTGGGCAGAGTGGTGCTCCCCATCGAGCTTCGCAGAACGATGGGCATTGACGTGAAGGACAAGCTGGAGGTGCTGGTGGACGGGGAGAACATCGTTCTGCGCCGCTACCACGACGCGTGCATCTTCTGCGGCGGCGACGAGTCGCTGATTTCCTTCAACGGCAAACAGGTCTGCCGCGCCTGCGCCGAGGGCCTGGCCGCCGAGCTGCGCTGAGCGGGAGGCCGCCGCGCGAAGCGGAAATGTGTTGATTTCGAGCCCGCGTATGCGGGCTCTCTCTTGTTTTTGGAAATCGTTGGTGATAAGATATACACTGTATAGATGCGGCGCTGGCGCGGCGTCTGCGACCAAAGGAGGCCACCCTGTTGAAAAGCTACCGTGAGGAGCGGGTGCTCAAGACCCGCGATTGTGATATGACCACCGCCTGGCGCCCGGGCGCGATCCTGGAGGCGATGCAGGAGACCGCCGAGGTGCACAGCTGCATGCTGGGCGCGGGGTGGAAGGCCCTGCGGAACCTGAATCTGGCTTGGGTCATCACCCGCCTGGAGATGGAGCTGGACCGCTATCCCGCCGTGGGCGAGCGGGTCAGCATCGAGACCTGGCACCGGCCGGTGCGCCGCTGGTTCTTCCCCCGCTATTTCATGATCCGGGACAGCGAGGATCGGGAGATCGGCCGCGTTGCCAGCCTCTGGGTGCTGCTGGATCTGCGCACCCGGCAGATGGCGCGGCCCGACCAGGTGGCGGCGCTGATGCCGGACAACTCGGACCTGCCGGCCCCGCTCGGCCTGCCGGCCCCGGTGACGGAGGTCTCCGGCACCCTGCAGGTGGGCAGCTACGTGCCGCTGTACACCGACATGGACGCCAACGGACATGTGAACAACTGCCGCTATGTGGACTGGGCCTGCAACGCCCTGGGCCTACAGACCATGACCGACTGGGAGCTCAGCCGCTTCCAGGTGAGCTTCAACAGCGAGGTCCGGCCCGGCGAGGCGCTGCGGACGGAGCTGAAGCGGCTGGACGACCGCTTCTCCTTCTGCGGCCTCGACGGGGAGAAGCGCTGCATCGAGGTGGGCGGCGCGCTGCGCCCGCGCAAGGAACGCTGGGGCGTGTGAGCATATTTCGCCCGGACGAACGGGGCATTCCCCCCAAGGCGAGGAGGACAAACGGATGAAATCGGTTTTCCGCTGGATACTCATCACCCTGCTGATCGCGGCGCTGCTGTGGCTGGTGCCCTCCGAGAAGGTGGTCGCGGAGACGGTCAACATTTTCCGAAACCAGCAGAACCAGAGCGAGGAGGCCGCCGACGGGGAGGCCGAGGCGCTCCCGGCGCTGACGGAGGAGGAGACGGCGGCGGACGCGGACGCGCCCTCCGGCGGCCGGATCGTCCCGATCCCGGTGGATCTGCGGATCCTGCCGGAGGTGGACGAGCGCTATTACCTCTCCGAGACGGAGTACGAGGATCCGTCTCTCTCCGTGAAGCTGACCTCCGGGCGGCGCTATGACACGGACTATATCATCGCGCGGGTAAAGATCGCGGATCCCTCCCAGCTGCGCTCCGCCCTCCATTCCAAGGACGGAAAGCACGGCACCTTCGGGGACCGTCTCGCCAAGAAGGTGCACGCGGTGCTGGCGTTCAACGGGGACTCCTTCCGCGACAACAAGCCCAACGACACCCGTAAGTATGTGATCCGCCAGGGCCAGAACATCTTCCTCCAGAAGTGGGGCGAGAAGAAAAACTACTTCGACATCCTGATGATCGACGACGAGGCAAACCTGCATGTGCTGCTGCAGCCCACGCAGCCGGAGGTCGAGGCCTTCGTCGCCTCCCACAACATCATCAATAGCTTCTGCTTTGGGCCGGTGCTGGTGCTGGACGGCGTGCGGCAGGAGAAGCCCGAGAACAGCCAGCGGGCCAACGGCGTGGGCTGGGGCAAGGCGGCCCAGCGGGTCTGCCTCTGCCAGACGGGCACGCTCGAGTACGCCGTGGTCGTCTCGGCGGGGGAGGACTGCCCCGGCAACTCCGGCATGACCATGGACGAGTTCCTGGATGTCGTGATGGACGAGGTTAATCCGCGCATCGCCTACAACCTCGATGGCGGCAACTCGACCTGGCTGGTCTTCCACGATACCCGGCAGAACTATTTCGGCCGGGGGCCGAGCCAGGGCAAGCGGGAGATCGCCGACATCATCTATTTCGCCAGCGCCTGGCAGGCGGATCCGGCGACCGGGGCGGAGGGAGAGTGAGCGCGTGTTCGAGCAGATGACCGCCTTCCCCTTCTTCGTCTGCGGCGGCGCGCTGCTGGCAGCCCTCTTCCTGGGGCTCTCCGCCCGCAGATGGGGTGTGCCGGGCCGGGCGGCGGAGCGGACGCTCCTGATCGCCCTGCCGCTGGGGGCCTTTCTGTCCCATATTTTCTACGCCGGGCTCCTGGCGAACCTGGAGCTGACGGTGAACGGCTTCGGCTTCCTCTTCCTGCCCTGGGCGGGCGGCCATATGTTCTACGGGGCGGTCGCCGGGGCGCTGCTCGCGGTGCTCCTGGTTACCCAGGGGCAGGACCGGCAGAGCCGGCCGCGGCTCATGGACCTGACGTCCATCGCCCTGCTGCTGCTGATCGCCGCGGTTCGCCTGGGCGAGCCCTTCGACAACAGCGACGGCTACGGCCAGGGCTACGGCCTGATCCTGGAGGACATGGAGCTGCTGCCCGTCCCCTGGCGCACGGCGCTGTGCTTTGTCAGCGACCCGGAGTACATGGACGAGTGGTATCTGGCCGTCTTCGCCTTCGAGGCGCTCTGGGCGCTGGTCAGCGCGGTCTGGGTCTGGCGCGGCCTGGGCGAGCGCAAGCCGGGGCAGTCGGCCCTGCTGGCCCTTTGCCTCTACGCCGGGGGGACCATGCTGTTCGAATTCCTCCGCCAGGACTACACGATGCGCTGGCGCTTCGTCCGCCTGTCGCAGCTGCTCAGCGCGATCCTGCTGGCGGTGGTGCTCCTGCACGCGACGGTGCGGGGCGGCCTGCGCGGGAAGCGGGCGGTCGGGTACTGGGTCGGCTTCCTGTGCTGCATCGGCCTGGTGATCGCCATGGAGTTCGCGGACGAGAAGCCGCTGATCCTCTCCGACGAGGTCAAGATTTTCTTCCCCCACTGGGTCACCTATTTCAGCATCCTGCTGGGAGGCGCCGGCGCGGCCGTGCTGGCCTACCGCAGCCATTGCCGGAAGCCGGAACATCAACAACTGTACGAAGCACAGTAAAAGGGGCTGAGGATCATGACGAAAAGACGGCTGCTGCGCGCCGCGGGGCTGGCGACGGCGCTGGCGCTCTTGTGCGGGCTGCTGCTCACCGGCGCCCTCGCGGACGGGACGCCGAACCTGAAGACCTACAAGAAGGCCATGGACTACGTGAAAAAGAACGCGCCCATGACCCTGACGCTGGAGAAGGTGCGCTTCACCCCCAAGGAGCTGCTGGCCATCAAGCAGGCCATGCCGGAGGGGGCGGAGCTCCACTTTTCCACCAACTGGAAGAACGCCCGCTTCGCGGACACGAGCGAGGAGGTGGACCTGCGGGAGTGCACCTCCGGCGTGAAGGAGGCCGACCTGGAGGCCATCATCGCCCTCTGCCCGAATGTCAAAACCATCAACAACGCGGCCAAGCGCTACCCCTCCAACGACGTGATGATCCCGCTGATCGAGAAGTATCCGGAGATCCGCTTCGAGTGGGTGGTGCACTTAGGCGGCGGGCACTACTGCCCCACCACCGCCACGGCCTGGTCCACCTTCAACGAGCCCAGCAAGGGCTACAAGCTGACCAGCGAGCATATGGAGCTGATGAAGTACGTCCCGGGGCTGAAGGCCCTCGACCTGGGACACAACCGCATCTCCAGCCTGGACTGGCTGCGCAATTTCCCGGACATGGAGTTCCTGATCCTCGGCGACAACCAGATCACGGATCTGACGCCCCTGGGCGATCTGCCGCATCTGAAGTACGTGGAGATCTTCTCCCAGGACGTGACGGATCTGTCCCCGCTGGCCAACTGCCATGAGCTGCTGGACGTGAACTTCACCTACTGCAAGCTGATCACGGATCTGTCCCCCCTGGACGGGATCGAGACCCTGGAGCGCTTCTGGGGCAACCACCTGGAGGGCGTCCCGGAGGCGGAGAAGGAGCGCTTCATCGCCGCCCACCCCAACACCCAGGTGATGTTCAAGGGCCCCCACGCCACCTCCGACGGCTGGCGGAAGCATCCCCGCTACAAGCACTACATCTGGTGCCTGAAGAACCGGCAGTGGGTGCCCTTCGACCAGCCCCTGCCCACGAAGAAGAGCAAATAGCTGGCAAATGCAGCAGAAGACCGGCCCCTCTGTCGCTGCGGCGACATCTCCCCATCGGAGATGGGGAGATAGGGCTGAAGTGCAGTATCTAAAAACCTCCCCAGCTTGCTGGGGAGGAGGACCGCCGCCCTCCGCGGGGCGGCGGTGGAAGGGCTGGTTTTCAACAAGCTTACTTTGAGAACAGGATAAAACCTGTTCAGAATATAAGGAGAAAACGGTATGTCAGAATGCACTCACGACTGCTCCACCTGCGGCGCGGACTGCGCCTCCCGGGGGGAGCCCCAGTCCCTGCTCGCCAAGACGAATGAGTTCAGCCACGTCCGCCACGTGATCGGCATCGTGTCCGGCAAGGGCGGCGTCGGCAAGAGCCTGGTCACCGGCCTGATGGCCGCCGAGACCCGCCGCCGCGGCAAGAACGTGGCGATCCTGGACGCGGACGTCACCGGCCCGAGCATCCCGAAGATGTTCGGCTACACCGAGAAGGCCTTCGGCGACGAGCGGGGCATCCTCCCCGGCGAGACCGCGGGCGGCATCAAGCTGATCAGCGTCAACATGCTCCTGGACAACGAGACGGACCCGGTGGTGTGGCGCGGCAGCCTCATCGCGGGGACGGTCAAGCAGTTCTGGACCGACGTGGTCTGGGGCGACGTGGACTACATGTATGTGGACATGCCCCCCGGAACCGGCGACGTGCCGCTGACGGTGTTCCAGTCTCTGCCCCTGGACGGCATTCTGATCGTCCTCTCCCCCCAGGAGCTGGTGAGCATGATCGTCGAGAAGGCGGTCAACATGGCCGGCATGATGAACATCCCGGTGCTGGGCCTGGTGGAGAACATGAGCTACATGCCCTGCCCCCACTGCGGCGAGAAGCTCTACCCCTTCGGCGAGAGCAAGGCGCTGAAGGTGGCGGAGGCTCACGGCCTGCCCCTGCTGGCGCAGCTGCCCATCGACCCGGCGCTGGCCGCGGCCTGCGACGCGGGCCGGGCGGAGACGGTCGGCCAGGGCCTGCTCGCCGGCGCGGCGGACGTCGTGCTGGGGCGGCTCGGGGATTAACCAGCGAGATACCTATGAGGAGGGATCCGCCAGCATGCGCATTGTCGGCGTTGTCGCGGAGTACGACCCTTTTCACAACGGCCACGCGTACCACCTGCGGGAGGCGAAAGCCCGCAGCGGGGCGGACTGCGCGGTGTGCGTGATTTCCACGGCCTTCACCCAGCGGGGGGAGGCCGCGTTTTTTGCGCCGGCGGACCGGGCGGCCATGGCCCTGGCGGGGGGCGCGGACGCGGTGTTCGCCCTCCCGGCGGCCTGGGCCGTGCGGGAGGCGGAGCGCTTCGCCCTGGGCGGGGTGGCCATCCTGGACGGGCTGGGCTGCGACGCGATCTCCTTCGGCGCGGAGAACGCGGAGCTCGCGCCGCTCGCGGCGGTGGCGGAGATCCTGGAGACCGAGCCGAAGCCCTATGAGGACGCCCTCTGTGAATATCTGGCGCAAGGAATGCCCTACCCGGCGGCCGCGGCGGCCGCGGCGGAAGGACTGTATCCCGGCGCGGAGGCGCTCCTGGCGCAGCCGAACAATACGCTCGCGGTGACTTACCTGCGGACGCTGTGGCGGCTGCGCAGCCCGATGGCGCCGATCCCCGTGCGCCGCGCCGGCCGGTATCACAGCCGGGCCGTCGACCCGGAGGCGCCCGCCGCCTCCGCGCTGCGCCGCGCGCTGGCGGGCGGGCC
>CAMVAJ010000023.1 GCA_947165425.1 uncultured Clostridia bacterium | reverse complement strand
CAGATTGTGGCTCTGAATGGCGTGGGTTCGAGTCCCACTACTCACCCCATTTTTCCCCGGTCGGACTGCCAGAGGCAGATGTGAACCTGCGTTGGGGTGTAGCCAAGTGGTAAGGCAAGGGACTTTGACTCCCTCATCCGCAGGTTCGAGTCCTGCCACCCCAGCTTGTCTTTGACAAGTGTGACCCATTAGCTCAGTTGGCAGAGCACTTGACTTTTAATCAAGGTGTCTGGAGTTCGAATCTCCAATGGGTCATGTCCCATCTGCCTCTGGTATGTGCGGGCGTGGCGGAATTGGCAGACGCGCTGGATTTAGGTTCCAGTGTCCCAGACGTAAGAGTTCGAGTCTCTTCGTCCGCATTTTCCCCGGTTTTCCAAATCCAACATGCGGTAGTAGCTCAGTTGGTAGAGCGCCACCTTGCCAAGGTGGAGGTCGCGAGTCCGAGCCTCGTCTACCGCTCCATTTTCTTTTCTGCGGGTGTAGCTCAATGGTAGAGCCCCAGCCTTCCAAGCTGGTCACGGGGGTCCGATTCCCCTCACCCGCTTTTGTTGTCTTTTCAAGGGGTTACGGGGGATCAATCGTAATAAAACAATAAACATATTTGCGTTGCATAAGCATTCGGTACAAATGCGGGAGCAACAGAGCAGCGCACAAACCGTTTATTCTATTGGCCTGAGACGGTAGCAAAAACCAGCCCCTCTGTCGCTGCGGCGACATCTCCCCAGCAAGCTGGGGAGATAGGGATGAAGCGCAGTAACCAAAGAATCTCCCCAGCTTGCTGGGGAGGGGGACCGCCGCCCTCCGCAGGGCGGCGGTGGAAGGGCTGGTTTCAAGATAATGTATTTTTTGAGATTATTACGACTGTTTTTCACAGATATGCGCGGGAAACGCCCCGGACGCCGCAGCCAGCGGGAGATCCGGGGCGTGTTTTCGGTTTGTTTGTGTTTTTTTGATTTCACCGCCCGCGGAAGAGCAGGCGGAAGAGGTTATACAGGTGGGGCTTGACGCTGGTGTGGTCGTGGCCGGTGGAGGCCATGACGTGGGTGAGGAAGGGCTCGCCGTTGTCCCGGAGGATGGCGCGGTAGCTGTCCGGGGAGGTGGACACCACGCCGTCGGCGCGGGAGGAGCTGATGAGCAGGGCCAGGGGCTTCTGATCCCGCTGGAAGCGCATGGCCGCCGCCGACATTTGCCCCGGATGCATCGGGGAGCCGGGGATTTTCACCAGGCCGGGGGCCGGGCACACCGCGCCGATCCAGCCGAACAGCTCCGGGTGGGTGAAGCCGATGAAGAGGCTCTCCCGCCCGCCCATGGAGAAGCCGGTGATGGCGGCGTTCTCCCGGCCCGGCGCGACGGAGAAATGGTCCTCGATGAAGGGGATCAGGTCGGCGGTTAGGTCGTTGACGAAATTGTCATAGGCGAGGCAGTTTTTCAGGTCCATGCCGGTGCACCAGGCCAGCTCGGTGCTGCAGAAGATGTAGGGCAGCACGACGATCATCTCCTCCGCCTGGCCATCCAGCTGGAGGTTGGTGAGGATGCGGGGGAGCGCCACGGCCTCCCGGGCCATCCAGTCCTCGTTGTCATAGAAGCCGTGGAGGATGTAGAGCACGGGGTAGGTCTTCTCCTCGGTGTAGCCCGGGGGCAGCAGCACGTTCACGCGGCTGTCGCGCTCCGCGGTACGGGAGTAGTAGGTCAGTTTCTGAAAAGCCGGGTACGCGACGCCCTCCCGGGGGCGGTCGTAGCCCGCCGGCGGCATCTCCACGATCATCTCCTGCAGCGCAAGCATGCCTGTGTCCTCCTTCGCCGTCTCCGAATCCGCCCGGGCCGCGGGCCCCGTCAGCAGGGCGAGGGCCAACAGCAGGGCGAGCAAACGCCTGTGGGTCATCGAACGATTCCTCCTTCATGTCCGGCTGGCCGCCGGTCGCTGATGGGTAGATTCGACGCCGGGGCGTTTTTTCCTCTGTGGGCCGATTCGTGCTTGCGCTTTTGCGGGTTTGCCGCTATAATGTATGCGGCGATTCGTATGGAATTGCCCAGCCTGCGCAGGGAGGATAGCTATGTATAAACTACTGCTCGCCACGGACCGCCCGGAGGTGCTGGACGCCTTCGGGGAGATTCGCGACTGGGAACGTCTGGGTTTCCGGCCTCCGAGGACGGCCGGCAGCGCGGATGCGGCGGAGGAGAGCCTCCGCGCCCACCACGCCGACGCGGTGGCGGTGGCGCTCCCACCGGAGGAGGAGCGGAAGCTGGTGGCGGACATGGGCTGTCCGCACTGGCATCTGCGGCCGATCATGCGGGCAGCGGCGGACAGGGAGACCGTGCTGAAGGACGTGATGGAGCTGGAGCTGCTCCTGAGCCGGACGCGGGCGGACTACTCCAACGACCCCTACAGCGACGAGACCATGATGCTGCTCCAGCGGCACGATTTCTTCCGGCGCGTGATCGCCGGGGAGGAGAGCGACCCGGACCGGATCCGCCGCTATATGCGCCTGCTGCGCTCCCGGATGGATCCGGAGAAGGCCTGCGTGCTGCTGAGCCTTCGCCTGGCGGAGGAGGGGGAGGAGCTCTCCGACCACTGGCGCTACGGCCCCGAGCGGCTGGAGGTCGCCATGCGGAACATCTTCGGCGCGGAGCTGAGCGGGATGCGCCTCCTCTTCTCCATCCTGCGGGACGAGCGCATCTTCCTGCTGGCCTGCCCCATGCTCGGCCACGAGACGCCGCCGGAGGAGAAGCTAGTGGGTATTGTGACGGACTATACCCGCCGGACCATCGACCATGTGCGGGAGTATCTGGGGATCTCCCTGGAGATCACCGGGGCGCGCCTGTGCCCGAGCGTGACGGAGCTGAACCGCCCGCGGCGCGCGGACTGAACCGACATACGTGATTTTTGAGACACCGATAACACCTTTTCGACAGGAGCAACAGGAGGAGGAAAACCATGGGAATCTTTGATATGCTCAAGGGCCAGCTCATCGACGTGATCGAGTGGGTCGACCCGACCCGGAACACCATCGTCCACAAGTACGACATGAACGGCAAGGAGATCATGATGGGCGCCCAGCTCACCGTCCGCGAGGGGCAGGTCGCCATCTTCGTCAACGAGGGGCAGATCGCCGACATCTTCGAGTCGGGCCGCTACGAGCTGCAGACCTCCAACATGCCGATCATGACCGCGCTGAAGGCGTGGAAATTCGGCTTCAACAGCCCCTTCAAGTCCGACGTCTACTTCGTGAACGTCAAGCAGTTCCTGGACTGCAAGTGGGGCACCCAGAACCCGGTGATGATGCGGGATACCGAGTTCGGCGTCATCCGCCTGCGCGCCTTCGGTAGCTACGCCTTCCGCGTGGCGGACCCCAAGGCGCTGCTGCTGGAGTGCTTCGGCACGGCGAAGACTTACACCGTGGAGGACATCGAGGGCCAGATCAAGCGCACGGTGGTCTCCAGCCTGTCCGACGCCATCGCGGAGAGCAAGATCCCGGCGCTGGACATCGCCGCCAACTACGACGAGCTGGGCAACTATGTCAAGGCCTCCGTCAATCCGAAGCTCGCGGAGCTGGGCGTCCAGCTGACCGCCTTCGTGATCGAGAACGTCTCCCTCCCCGAGGAGGTGGAGAAGGCCATGGACCGCCGCACCTCCATGGGCGTGGTGGGCGATCTGGGCAAGTACACCCAGTATCAGGCCGCGGAGGCCCTGCGCGAGAGCGCCAACAACCCCGGCGGCGCGGCGGGCGCGGGCATCGGCATGGGCGCGGGCGTGGCCATGGGCCAGCTCTTCACCCAGGCCTTCACCGGCCAGCAGCCTGCGGCCGCCCCGGCGGCGGCGCCCCAGGCCGCGGCGGGCTTCTGCTCCGCCTGCGGACAGCCGCTGACCGCAGGCGCCAAGTTCTGCCCCAACTGCGGCGCGAAGCAGAACGCCGCCCCCGCCTGCCCCGCCTGCGGGAATCCGGTGGGCGCGGACGCCAAGTTCTGCCCCAACTGCGGACAGAAGCTTTAAGCGCGGAACAAAACGATTGCAGCGGGCGCGGGGCGGATGCGATCCGCCCCGCGCCCTTTTTCTCCGAAGATGGAGACCGGGAGGAGGTGACCCATGCTCTGTCCATTCTGCGGCACCTATGCCGATTCGGATGATATTGTCTGCCCGGGCTGCGGCAAGCTCCTGCCCCGGGGCGAGAACCGGGACTCCGGCGTGATGGCCATCCGGCAGGGAAAGCGCGCCCGGGAGGAGGCGGTCTCCGGGAGGACGCCCATCTGGCTGGAGCGCCAGGGCACGGGCCGGGTCTATGTGGACCCCGAGACACGGCCCTCCTCCGACGGGCAGATCCCGATGTTCGCCAACCCCGAGATCTACGAGGCGGACGGCACCCCGCTGTCCCAGACCCAGGGCATCGAGCGCAGCCGCTCCGTCTACGGGGAGACCCAGACGCAGCTGCCGCCCGTGATGGGCGAGCGCTCCCACCGGAAGCGCTCGGACCGCCCGATCCGCAAGCACATGGTCAACTGGATGGTGGTGCTGGTGGTGGCGGTGGTGGTGCTGATCCTCGGCGGGGCCGGCGCGGTGCTCTACCTGCGCCGCACGCCCGCGGGACAGCGGATCCTCGCTCGCATGGGCCAGGAGACGACCTCCGCCGCGCTCTGGGAGGTCGGCGAGGAGCAGATGAACACCGGCGACATGGAGCGGGCCATCGCGAGCTTCGAAAAAGCCGCCGCGCTGGACACCGATTCCGAGGAGAAGATCGTCAACGTGCCGGGGCTGCTGATGCTGGCGAGCGTCTACGAGGCCGAGGGCCGCACCGCGGACGCGGAGGCGATCTACACCGAGCTGTATACCAACGTCGTGCCCTCCGCCACGGAGGCCTATACCAACGAGATCCGCATCATGCTCGCCGACGGCCGGGACGCTGAGGCGGCGGATCTGATGAAGCTGGCCCATCAGAAGACCGGCAGCGCGATCTTCTCCCGGCAGCGCTCGGACCTGCTGCCCCAGCTCCCGATCGTGGACAAGGTGGCTGGCCCCTACGATCAGAAGATGACGATCCACCTCTCCTCGCCCCAGAACTTCGACGTCTACTACACGATCAACCAGCCGGACGCGACGCTGCCGGCGGACGGGCAGAAGTACGAGGAAGGCATCTTCATGGACGAGGGTACCTGGGTGGTGCGCGCGGTCTGCGTCAACGGGGATCTGGTCTCCGACGTGCTGACCGCGACCTACCGCGTCTCCATGCCCTCGCCGCGGATGCCCAGAGCCTCCCTGGCCCCCGCCACCTATAAGCAGAAGCAGCGGGTGCGCATCTGGCCGGGGCTGGAGAACATGGAGGACGACGACATCGTCATCTACTACACCATCGACGGCTCGCTCCCCAACGCCGACAGCCCCATCTACCACGACGGGGAGCCGGTGCTCCTGCCCACCGGGCGCGTCAAGCTCCAGGCGGTGGCGGTCAACAAGTACGGCAAGCCCTCCCAGACCCTCGAGGTCAACTACAAGATCGAGGCCAAGCCCTGGCCGAAGACCGCCTACACCACGGAGGACCTGGGCAGCATCAAGCTGAACAGCACGACCTGGGATGTCTTCTCCCGGACCTACGGCAGCGCCCAGAGCCAGGAGGATCTGACGATGCAGGGCTTCGAGAACCCCTGCCGGCGGTACACCTACGACTGGGGCTACGCGACCTTCCAGCGCATGGGCGGCGTGCAGTATCTGATCGAGCTCTCCTACACGACGACGGAGATCAGCGCGCCCCGCGGCACGAAGGTGGGCCAGAGCGAGGACTACATCCTCTCCAAATTCTGCGACATGGGGCAGGTCGAGAGCCCCTCCGGCAACCGGGGCCTGTACTCCACGGGCGACGGCATCGGCAAGATCTACAAACGGGAGTCGGACGGCTCCCGCTACATCCAGTACATCGCCTACACCGCCGACAGCCACCGCTGGGAGCTGGACTATGAGCTGGGCCAGGGCAATACGGTGGAGCGGATCTATCAGCTGTACATTCCCTGAGGAGGCATGCGAGATGACGGATCGAAAGAAGCTTGGCTGGACTGAGAATGGGATCATCGGCCTCGTGTTTACGCCGATGGGCGCGCTCTTCGCGTTTTTAGGGCTGCTCTTCTGGCAGCTCAGGCTGGGCGAGGACCCGGAGGATCCTGTGATCTTCCTGGCGGTCTTCGGCGGCATGGGGCTGATCTTCCTGGCGGTCGGACTGGTCTTTCTCTCCCTCGACCTGAAGCGGCGGCAGGGCGCGCAGCGGGCCCTCGACGGCGGGTACTATGTGATGGGCACCATCGCCGGGGTGAGCAAGCCGTCGAACACCAGCAAGGGCTCGACCTACGCGCGGCGGGTGGAGGTGCACTACCAGGACGAGAACGGCGTCATGCACGTCTACTACAGCCGGTATTTCTCCTTCGACCCCTCGGATATGTTCAAGTCCGACAAGGTGCCGATCTATCTCGAGCAGGGCGGCGACGGCTGGTATGTGGATATCGACGCGGTGCTGCCCAAGGTGGTCCAGCACCAATGAAAAACGCCCCTCACGGGGCGGAGAGCAGAAGCGCTACCGGGAGTAGATCCCGGTCTGAATCTCATGGATATAGGCCTCCCGCTTCGGGAGGTCTTTTGCTTGGAGCGCGTCGGCCACGGCGGCCTCCCGGTCATAGGGGAGGGAGACCACGGTCATGCGCAGCGGCTGATCCTCCATGAGGAGAAAGTGGGCGCGCGGCACGCCCATGGAGTTCCCGATAGAGCCGGTGTTGAGAATATAGCCCGTGGCGAGCGTCCGTACGAAGGGCCGGTGGCTGTCGGCGAAGATCACGCCGCCGAAATCGCCCCGCTCCGTGCGGAACAGCGGCTCGAGGGCGTCGGCGGGGCTCTGGACGCGGAGCAGCTCGGTGACCGGCCGCCCGTGGAGCAGCCGGAAGCGGACCCCGGCGAAGGTGAGCTCCGCCTCCCGCGGCAGGCTCCGCAGCCAGGCCAGGCGCTCCTCGCCCAGCTGCCGCCAGTAGAAGCCGTCGGCGGGGAACTGCCGCCCGCCCACGCCGTAGTCCCAGTTGCCGCCCACCCAGTGCCGGCACCGGGCCCGCACCCAGTCGCAGCAGAAGTCGTTGGAGGGTCCTTTGCCCACCGCGTCCCCCAGGAACCAGACGTCGTCCGGGGCCAGGGCCGCGAGGGCGGCCTCCGCCGCCTCCGTCGCGGGGCGGTTGCCGTGCAGGTCGGCGAGCAGAACAATGCGCATGGTCAGCCTCTTTTCTGGTTCCTCGGATGGGACGGGCAGCTCCGGGAGCGGATTCGGTTTTTTGCGCCCATGGCGGGCGCTGACACCCGGTATCATAGCAGAAACGGGGTTCGCTGTAAAGCGGAGCGACGGGAGATCGAACACAAAAAAGGGCGGCCCGCAGGGGGCCGTCCCATGGGAAGGGGGGGATTATCTCAGGTCACTGCTTCACATCGTCCACGACGCGGAGGGTGACAAAGAGATCGATGTATTCGCCGTCCTCGGGGACCTCGCCGCCGTTCTCGACGGCCTCCTTCAGGCCCTCGGCCCGGAAGACCTTGACCTGCAGGGTGTCGCCCTCGCCGTGCTCGCCCACGATGCCGGTGAGCTGGCTGACGGAGGTGACCACGGCCTCCTCCATCTCGACGATGATGTCACCGGCTTTCATGCCGGCCTCGTCGGCGGGGGAGTTGGCCTCGACCTCGCGGACATAGACGCCGTTGGGCAGCCGGCCGGAGGCGATGGCGGAGGAGGAGGGGTTCAGGGTGTTCACGGTGATGCCCAGGCGGGGCTTGCCCGTCAGGCTGCTGTCCGCGGCGCTGCGCTGGGTGTCGTCCGTCTCAGGTATTTCCGGGGTCTTGATCACGCCGGAGAGCACGTCGCTGATCAGCGGCTTGGCGGCGTTGATCGGGATGCACATGCCGATGCCGTCGATGGAGGCGCCGGAGAAGGCGGAGCCCGTGTACTTGATCGTCGGGATGCCCATCAGCTCGCCGGAGACGGAGAACATGCCGCCGCCGGAGTTGCCGGAGTTGATGGCCGCGTCCACCTGGATCATGGTGTTGGTGACGGTCTCGCGCCGGCCGTACTTGTCATAGCTGGTGGAGGAGATGTTCCGGTTCAGGGCGGAGACGATGCCCGCCGTCACGGTGCCGTAGAAGGTGTCGCCCAGCGGGTTGCCGATGCAGATGGCCCAGTCGCCCACCTGCAGGGTGTCGCTGTCGCCCAGCGCCACGGGCTGCAGCTTCAGGGACGGGCAGTAGACGACGGCCACGTCCAGGTTCTCGTCCTGGGCCACGAGGGTGGCGTCGTACTCCACGGGCTCGGAGGCGCCCTCCTGCATGACGGCCACGGTGAGCTTGGAGGCGCCGTCCACCACATGATGGTTGGTCAGCACGTAACCCTCGGCGATCACCACGCCGGAGCCGGAGCCGGCCTTGACCTCCTGGGTGCTCTCCTGGCCGCGGCCGCCGTTGTTGCGGTTGCCGCCGCTGCCGTAGCCGAAGAAGTCATCCCAGTCCCAGCCGAAGCCGCCGAAGCCGCTGCCGTAGTTGGCGTAGCGGACGGTCTGATAGTTGTTGATGCCGACCACGCTGTCGCGCACGTCCTTCACAGCCTGGGTGAAGGGGCTGGTGACCACGACCTTCTCCTCGGCCGAGGCGGCCGAGCCGTTGAAGGCCAGTCCCGCGCCGCCGATGACCAGCGCCAGCGCCAGGGCCACAGAGAGCACTTTCAGAGCGAAGGATTTGTTTTCACGCATATTGCTTACCTCCTTGGAGATTTTGGTCTTCTTGATGCGGTGGGCGTCCGGCTTTGTCTGGGAAGCCTCTCCGCTCACTGCATGGGGTAGTATAGCCCGCATTTTTGTCATGCGAATGAATAGATTGTGAACAATCTGCGTCTTTTTCAGCCCGGATCGCACAGCTCTCAGCCGAACATGTTCAGCTCGTCCAGCGCCCTGAGCATCTGGGTGATGTACTGCTCGGAGGGGACGGGCCAGCGGAAGCCCAGCCGCAGGAGGGCGCCGGAGGTGAAATCGCAGGAGGAGCCGAGCTCGTAGCGCCTGGACGCGCCCTCGCGGCTGCGGTAGGCGATCAGCGCGCCGGAGGCCGCGCCGGCCGCCTCCATGCGGCGCTGGAAGTCCTCCTCGTCCATCAGGTCGATCCGGAAGCCGTAGGCCTGCATCGCGCCGACCAGGTCGGCGTAGGTGACGAAATGGTTGTTCATCGGGTGGAACACCGTGAAGGCGCGGTCGGTGCCGCTGAGCAGCGTGACGGCCCGGGCGGTCATGTCGATCTCGGACAGGTCGGTCAGGGAGCTCATCAGGGTGAAGGGGGCCGCGCCGATGGCCTTGTAGCTGGCGAGGGAGCGGATGAAGGCGTTGCTGCGGAAGTTGATCTGGAACTCCCCGTCGGAGTGCCGCCCCATGAGGTTGCCCAGGCGCAGGATCTTGGCGTCCAGTCCGTCCCGGATCGCCGTCAGCACGGCCTGCTCCGCCCGGAACTTGGTGTTCATGTAGGCGTTGTCCAGCAGCTGTCCGTGCCAGAGGGCGTCCTCGGTGAGCATCCAGTCCCGCGGCGGCGTGCCGTCCAGGCCCTCCCCGGCCACGCTGACTGTGGAGGTCTGGATCAGGCGCGCGCCCCGCGCGCGGCACAGGTCGATCAGGTTCCGGACCCCCGCCACGTTGACGCGCTCCAGGCTGTCGTCCCGGACAAAGTGCTTGACCAGGGCGGCGCAGTTGATCAGCGTGTCGAAGGAAAGCTTTTCCGCGGGGCGGAGGCTCTCCCGGTCCGTGATGTCGCCGGAGAGGAGCTGCAGCCGCCCGCTCTCCAGCTCCGGATCGAGGGAGCGCTCGAAGTAGTAGTAGAAGTATTCGTTCAGCCGCCGCCTGGGGTTGGCCCCGCGCAGCAGGCACCAGACCTGCCCCTCGTGGTGTTCGAGGAACTCCCGCAGGACGTGAACGCCCAGGAAGCCGGTGGCCCCGGTCAGCAGGAGATTGCCCAGCCCGCCGGCGCGGATGCCGCGCAGGTTCTCCGGGCGGTTCGCCTGCAGGGGGAGGTCGCGGTCGTCCAGCGTTTCGGGCTCGGGCGCGGGGGACGGGGCGGAGCCGTCCGGCTGGCCCGCCGCCAGGGCGGCCAGCGCCCGGGGCGTCTGGGCCCGGAAGAGATCGGCGTAGACGATCGGATAGCCCTTCTCCGCCGCGCTCATGGCCACGACGGCGGCGGAGAGGGAGGTGCCGCCGAGCTGGAAGAAATTTCCCTCCGCGCTGACCTGGTCCAGGCTCAGCACCTCCGCGAACCACCGGCAGAAGTCGGCCTCGAGCGCGTTTGCGGGCGGGACGAGGGCCTGGGCGCCGGGGGTCTGTTCCACGGGCGGGAGCCTTCTCCGGTCGATTTTGCCGTTGGGGGTCAGGGGCATCTCGTCCAGCTGGGTCAGCGCGCCGGGCACCATGTAGGCCGTCAGCGACCGGCTGAGCTGGGCCCGGACGGTCTCCGGCGGCAGGGGATGGGCGGCGGTGTAGTAGCCGGCGAGGAAGGGGTTCTCCTCCCCGCCCGCCATGACGACGGCGCTGGTCAGCACCCCCGGCACCGCGCCCAGGGCGCGCTCGATCTCGTCCAGCTCCACCCGCAGGCCCCGCAGCTTGACCTGGCTGTCCCGGCGTCCGTGGAAGCAGAGCCGTCCGTCCGCGCTCCAGGAGGCCACGTCCCCCGTGCGGTAGGCGCGCAGGCCGTCCAGGGTGAAGAACTTTTCCGCCGTCTGCTCCGGCAGGTTGAGATAGCCC
Organism: uncultured Clostridia bacterium; assembly: GCA_947165425.1. Classification (GTDB taxonomy): domain Bacteria; phylum Bacillota; class Clostridia; order Christensenellales; family Aristaeellaceae; genus RUG11272. The sequence continues at coordinate 24,338 of CAMVAJ010000023.1, read as the reverse complement.
TGGGCGACGCCCGCCCCGGCGATCACGAGCTCGCCGGAGACCAGCGGCGGCAGCGGCTGCCCCTGCCGGTCGAGCACATAGACCCGGACGTTCGCCGCCGGGCGGCCGACCGTGATGAAGGCGGGCGTCGTGACCGGATCCATCGTGCAGCTGATGGTGGTCTCGCTGGGGCCGTAGCCGTTCATGATCAGCGCCTCCGGGCTCAGGGCCCGGAGCTTTTCGTACAGCGCCGCCGGGAAGGACTCCGCGCCTACGTCAAAGACCGCGACGCCCCGCAGCGCCTCCCGCATCGCGGGGAAGGCCAGGCAGGAGAGCAGGAAGGAGGGGGTGGAGGTGATCACGTCCACCCGGTTCACGGTCATCAGCTTCGCCAGGGCGGCGGGGTTGTGGATCTCCTCCTCCGTCGCCAGGCAGATGGTCAGGCCGTGGGCGAGGGGGATGAGCTCCTCCATGACGGACACGTCGAAGGTCATGGCCGCCAGTGCCAGCGAGACGTGGCCCCGCTCCGTGAAGCCGAGTACCTCGCGGTTGCGCGGGTTCGCGTCCACGAAATTGACGAGGCTCCGCTGGCTCACAGCCACGCCCTTGGGCTTGCCGGTGGAGCCGGAGGTGTAGATGACGTAGGCGAGGGCGTCCGGCGGGACCTCCACGCCCGGGTCCTCCTCGCGCCCGCCGCGGATCAGCTCCTCCACCGTGACCACCAGGCAGCCCTGTCCGGCGAGACGGTCGAAAAAGGCCTTCCGCTCGGCCCGCAGCCGCTCCGTCACCACCAGCAGCGCCGCGCCCGAATCGCGGAGCAGCTCCTCCGCGCGGGCCTCCGGGTCCCCGGGACTGACGGCCAGGAAGGCGGAGCCGGCCTTCAGGATCGCCTGACGCGCGATGTAGACCTCCGCGCAGCGGGGGAGCATCAGGGCGGTGATCCGGCCCGGACGGGCGCCCAGGCGGATCAGGGCGTGGGCGGCGCGGTTGGCCGCCCGGTTCAGCTCGGCGTAGGTCAGCCGCTGGGTGGGAGTGACGACCGCCGTATGGTCGGGGCTGCGCCGCGCCTGCGCCTCCAGCAGGCTGTGGGCGGGGCGGCAGGGGACGGGCCAGTCGGTGTCGTTCGCCTCGCGCAGGACGCGCCGCGCGGCGTCGGTCATCAGGTCAATGTCCTCCAGGGTCCGGGCGGTCAGCAGCTGCCGCACGGTCTGGCCGTAGAGGTCCAGCAGCGCGTCGATCTTCGCGGCGGTGTAGCGGCCGCTCTCGTACTCCATGCGGATGTCGTAGCGCGCCGCCGAGCGGAAGATGTCCACCGCCAGCGGGGCCTGGACGCTCCGCAGGGCCTGGATACCATTCTCGCAGGGCTGGCCCGCCACGGTGAAGCGCTCGAAGGCCTCCCCCTGGTAGGCGAAAAGGATGTCCGGCCGGATGCCGTAGGCCCGGCTGACCTCCGCGAAGGAGTACAGGTCGTGGTCTGTCAGCTCCCGGATCCGGCTCGCGGTCTGCCGCACGCCGTCGGCCGGCGTCTCTCCGGCTGTGAGGGCAAGGTGGAAGGGGTAGGTCTTCACCAGCATGCCCACCGTGCGGAGGGCGCGGGCGTCCCGCCGGCCGTTGTAGATGCCGCAGAAGAGGGCCTCCTCCCGGCCGCTGACCCGGGCCAGCAGATAGGCGAAGGCGAAGGTGAAAAAGGCGTTCTCCGTGACGTGGAGCCCCTCGCACCAGGCGCGCACCCGCTCCGGCAGGCCGTCCCCGAGGAGGAGCTGCCGGACGTGCTCGGCGGGCGGCTCCCCGCCGGGGAAATCGGGCGCGGGCAGGCTGTTCACCGCCACGCCCTCGAAGAGGCGGTCGTAGCAGGTTTTCGCCTCCGCGAGGGCCGCGCCCGCCCGGGCCGCCGCCTCGTCGCGGGCAATGTCGAAGGCGCTCCAGGCCTCGGGGGACAGGGTCTCCCCCTGGAAGGCCTTCTCCAGATCCTCCAGGAAAACGCCGAGGGAGGTCCCGTCGAAGACGATGTGGTGGAAGTTCAGCCAGAGACAGACCGCCTTCTCCGTGCGGAAAACACGGGCCTCGCAGAGGGGTCCCTCCTCGAGCCGGAGGAGGTGGCTGCCCGCGGTCCAGGCCGCTAATTCCGCCTCCGTCAGCTCCTCCTCCCGGACGGCGATGGCCCCGGGCAGGGGCTCCATGACGGCGGTGTGCGCCCGGTCGGGCCGGATGCGGCAGTTCAGGACGCTGTGGGCGGCGAAGGTTTCCTCCAGCGCGCGGCGGAGGCGGGCCGTGTCGGTGTCCGGCGAGAGGCGGTAGAGGAAGGGGAGCTGATAGGCGTCGCTCTCGGGCGCCTGCAGGCAGGCGGCATAGACGCCCAGCTGGGTCTGGGTCAGGGGGCAGGGCCCCTCGGGCCGGGCTGGCTGCGCCGCCGGGGCGGCCCCGGCGCGGTCGGCGGCCAGGAGCTCGCGGACCAGCTGATTCTCCAGCGCCAGCAGGCTCCCCCGGGCCAGCCGGCCCACGTCCGGGCTGCGCCCGAGCCGCTCCTCTAAGGCCACCGCCAGCATCAGCGCGGAGACGCTGGTCAGGCCCAGCTGCTCCAGCGGGACGTCCAGCGGCATCCGCTCCGGGTCCAGGCCCAGCAGCGGCGCGGCGGCCTCCTCGAAGGCCTGCTCCAGCTCCGTCCGGGGCCGGCCGGCCTCGGGCCGGGAGTCGGCCTGCTCGGGCTCCGGCGCGGGGAGGGCCCGGCGGTCCACCTTGCCGTTGACGTTCAGCGGGATGCGGTCCAGCCGCACCACGGCGGCGGGGACCATGTAGGGCGGCTTGCGCTCGAGGATGAAGCGTTCCAGCGCCGCCCGGTCCACGGGGGCGGAGGAGACGACGTAGGCGCAGAGCTGCCGGCCCCCGGCCGGGGCGTCCCGGGCGACGACCGTCGCGTCCGTCACGCCGGGGAAGGCGCGGAGCACGCGCTCCACCTCGGACAGCTCCACCCGGAAGCCGCGGATCTTGACCTGGCCGTCCCGGCGGCCGATGAACTCGACGTTGCCGTCCCGCCCCCAGCGGACGATGTCGCCGGTGCGGTAGAGCCGCCCGTAGGCCGGATCCGACGTGAAGGGGTTTTCGACAAAGGCCTCCGCGGTCTGCTCCGGGCGGTTCAGATACCCGGCCCCCACGAGGGCGCCGGAGATCAGCAGCTCGCCCATCGCGCCCACGGGCAGCAGGCGGCGGTAGCGGTCCGCGACGTAGAGCCGGGCGTTGTCCACTGGCGCGCCGATGGGCATGCGCCGGCTGTCGGAGGTGACGCGGTAGACGGTGGTGAAGATGGTGCACTCCGTCGGGCCGTAGCCGTTGTAGAGGGCGATCCCCTCCGGGGGCTGAAGCGGCACCAGCGTCTCCCCGCCCGCGGCGAGCACCCGCAGGCTCGGGCAGTCCGTCATCAGCGCGAACTGGCGGCAGACCTGCGTGGTCATGAAGGCGTGGGTGATGCCCTGCGTGGTGAAGTAGCGGTTGAGGGCCTTGAGGTCCAGGCGGACCGGGTCCTCCAAAATGTGCAGCTGGCCCCCGGCGCACAGGATGGGGTAGGTGTCCATCAGGCTCGCGTCGAAGCCGAAGCTGGCGTAGGCCGCGGCGCGGCTGTCCGGGGTCAGGTCAAACTGCCTGCGGTACCAGGCGATGAAGTTGACGAGGTTGCCGTGGGTCAGCGTCACGCCCTTCGGCTCGCCGGTGGTGCCGGAGGTGTAGAGCAGGACGAAGGGATCCGACGGGGCCCCCTCGTGGGCGGGGGCCGCCGCGGCGGGGAGCCGCTCCAGCTCGTCGGCATAGACCACCGGCCCGTCGAAGCCGGCGGCGATGGGCCGCAGCGAGCGGTCCGCCACGAGGACCCGGGCGGCGCTGTCCCGCAGCATGAAGGCCAGCCGCTCCGGGGGATAGGAGGGGTCCAGGGGCTGATAGCAGGCGCCGGTTTTCAGGGCCGCGATGGCCGCGACTGGCATCCATGCGCACCGGGGCAGCAGGATCGCCACGGCGCAGCCCGGGCCGGCCCCTAAGGCGGCCAGGCGCGCGGCCAGCCGGTCGGAGAGCTCCGCCAGCCGGGCGTAGGTCAGGCGCGTCTCCCCGCAGACGACGGCGGTCCGCTCCGGCCAGCGCCGGAAGGCCTCCGTCAGCAGGGCGTTGACCGTCGGCGCGGCGGGCGGGACGGCCCGCCCCGCGAAGCGCTCCAGCAGCGCCAGATCCTCATGGTTCACCAGGGTCAGATCCCGCAGCCTCGGGACGGCGCGCAGCTGGGCGGCCACGGAAGCCGCCGTCTCCGCCAGGCGGCGCATGTTGTCCCGCAGATACCAGCCCTCGCGGTACCACAGCGTCAGGTGATCCTCACCGGCGGCCAGGCACAGCCGCCAGGGGCAGGCACCGGCCTCGGCCTCCGGCACGAAGGACGCGTCCAGGCTGAGCAGCAGCTCCCGCTGCAGGCCGGTTTCCGCCGCGATGGCCTCCTCATCCGGGCCGGCGTGGGCCAGCGCCTCCCGGCGGGCGGCCGCGGCGGCGTCCAAAAAAACGGCGGCGGGCGCGTCCTCGTCGAAGCAGAGCTCGACCGGATGCGTCCAACCGTCGCGTTCCCGGACCCAGAGGAGCGCCTCCTCCTGGCAGGAAAACTTTCCGAGCGTATAAGCAAAAGCGGCGCAGAGAACCTCCGCCTCCGTCCGCTCCGCGTGGACGTTCAGCGCCGCCAGCCGGCCGCCGTTCTCATGGTCCGGCAGATCGACGGCGGGGGAGGCGTCCGTGTCCGCGCCGCCGAAGCGCTCCCGCCACCAGGAAAGACCTTGCCCGCTGTATTGCATTCCGTGTTTCCCCCTATTGGATGGCGCCGCCCGCGCCGCGGCGCTCCCGCAGGAGACGGAGGGCGCTCAGCAGCAGCGTCAGGCCCTGGGCGAGGAGGTAGCTCCACCAGATGCTGTCCACCCCGGCCAGCGCCGTCAGCAGGAACAGGAGGAGGATCGGCAGCACGGTGCCGCTCAGCAGCACGATGGCCGAGGCGTTCCGCTCCCGCTCCTGCGCCTGGAAATAATAGATGTTCATGGTGTTGAAGCCCGTGAAGAGCAGCGAGAGGCCGTAGATCCGGACCGCCCGGACGGCGATCTCCCGCTGCGCGGGGGCGTCCATGGCAAAAAGCCCGGTCAGCAGCGCCGGGGCGGCGAGGCACAGCGCGGTGCCGGCCGCCATCAGCCCCGTCTCCAGCCCCAGCCCGATCCGGTAGGTCCGCCGGAAGCGCGCCCGGTCGCCCGCGCCGAAGCAGGCCGCGAAGATCGGCTGGCAGGCCTGGCCGACGCCCTCGTAGATTGCCCAGAGGATGCCGGAGATCTGGACGATCGCGCCGAAGACGTTCTGGTACATCACGCCGCCGAGGTCGCCGATGCGGTTGTTGTACAGCGCGGTCACCAGCGCCATCCCCAGCTGGGAGAGGGAGAGGGGCAGGCCCGTGCGCAGCGTGCTCCGCACCCGCGCCCAGGTCAGGCTCGCGCGGCGGAAGATCAGGTTGCGCCGCCGGCGCAGCAGGTAGGCGGCGTTGACGAGCATGGCCGCGGTGTAGGCCAGGCAGGTGGCCAGGGCCGCGCCCCCCGCGCCCATCCCGAGGACGCCCACCAGCAGGAAGTCCAGCGCCAGATTGACCACGGAGGAGAGCACCGTGGAGAGCACGGCCCGGGCCGGGGCGCCGTCGAAGCGGACGAAGACGTTCAGCTGCTGGTAGAGGACCAGGGGGATCATGAAGGCGAACTGCACCCGGCTGTAGGCGACGGTGGCCTCCATCGCGCCGCTCCCGCCGAGGGCGCGGACGATCGGGCGCACGAAGGGGACGCCGAAGAGCGTCATCAGCGCGCCGCACAGCAGCATCAGGAGGGTGCTGCAGGTGAAGCAGCGCTGGGCCTCCTCGCGGTCGCCGCGGCCGAGGGCCTGGGCGAAGAGGGTGGCCCCGCCGGAGGAGATCAGCATCGAGAGGGTGTTGACCGCCAGGTAGATCGGCATGGTGACGCTGATGGTGGCGAGCATGTCCGCGCCGAGATAGTGGGTCAGCACCACGGAGTCGATCATGGAGGCGATGGTCTCGCTCAGGAGCGTCCCCATGGCGGAGGGCACGAGCCGGGAGAGCAGCGAGAGATGGGAATCCCGCAGATAATCCACGCGCTGCACTCCTCTCTCCGCCCTTCGGCGGCTCAAATCACCAGTAATCCTTCCGGACGCTCAGCTTGACCGTGCCCTCCCAGGTGAAGCCCTCGGGGAAGGTGACATGCTGGCCGTCCCAGTACATCTCGATGGTATCCAGCGTCATCGGGCGCTCAAAGAGATCGTTGACCACATACTGCAGATAGTAGGTCCCGGGCGGCAGCACCCGGTCCTCCACCTCGAGGGTCTTGTAGAGGAGGAAGGAGCTGGAGGCCTCATAGAAGCCCTTGGTGTGGTAGTCGTTGGTGTCGATGGGGTAGAGCAGACGGAAGTGCTGCCCGGAGAACTGGGAGAGCGACTTCACGTTCCGGTTGAACATCTCGCTGTCCGAGTCATAGCCCTCCCAGAAGCCGTAGACGTCATAGGCGTTTTCGCTGTCGTTGAAGCTCACGCGGAGGTTCCAGATGTCCGCGCCGATCTGGAGGGGAATATTGTACAGCCGGTTGTAATCCCCGGCGGTGCCGGAGTTGAGCATCTCGATGGAGCAGTAGGTGCCCTCGATGAAGGGCCATTGCCACGACTCAAACCCGGAGAAGACGGAGGGCTCGTCGGTCCCCTTCTCGTTGACAAGCACCGGCGCGGAGCCCAGCCAGAGGATCTGGTTGGTGGTATCGCTCTTGCGGTAGAGATTGTAGAAGTAGTTGGTCGAGGCCATGCCCTGCTCCGAGATGACGGAGAAGCCGGGCACCCCGTCCGGCGCGTACTCCTTTTTGGCGTAGGTCACATAGGCGGACTGGGTGTCGATCTCCGGCAGCCGCCGCGCACCGCGGCTGTAAACAGAGTCGGGCGCGGTCCAGGGGGAGATGGCGTCCAGGAAGGCGAGGAAATGCGGGGAGGGACAGTTGTCGGCGTAGGTGTCCATGTCGTCGATATCGAAGTCCACCGCGTAGCAGAAGGAGAGCCCTCTGGCGGCGCTCCGCCCCGTGCCGCGCACACAGTAGATGACCGCGTCCGAGATGGCGTCCAGAAGCTCCCGGCGCAGGTCCGCATCCATCGACATGACGGCGGTTTCGCTGTAGAACGGCTGGGCCAGATCGATCATGGAGTCCTGGTTGGAGCCATAGCACTCCGACTTGCGCAGCGCGAAGGCCTGCAGCGACATGAGGAAGGGCTTATCCACGTAGAGCTGTCCGAGGTATTCAAAATAGCGGTCGAAAACGTCGGCGAGGTGGCCGATGGCGGAGAGGTCGATCACCGACCAAGTCATCAGGTTCTGCGTCTGTTCGTCGTCCTCGTTGGCGTATTTGATCTGGGTCATGTCGCAGATCCAGCGCCCGAGCCGCCGCCCGTCGCACTGCGGGTCGTTGAGCAGCTGCTGGAGCCAGTCGGCGATGGCGGTTCCCTTCCCGGCGACGACCTCCTCGGAGCCGACCATCCACTTGGCGTAATCCTTGACGCTGTAGGCGGTTTCGAGGTTCGCCATCATGCAGGCGTCGAACAGGATGTTCTCAAAAACCACGCCGCCGTCGCGCAGCGCGGCGTTCAGCTCCTGCAGACTCATGACGTCGCCCGGGAACAGCTCGTCGATGAAGAGGCCCGTCTTGCTGCCGCCGCCGTGATCCCACAGCACCAGGGCGTATTTCTCCGCCGGATAGTTCGCGACGCTCCAGCGGATGAAATCGGCCAGGGTCTCCGAATCCGCCATGCTGGCCAGGGGACGGCTGTCCATCAGCGTAAAGCCGTTTTCATACGGGCCCTCCAGGGTCGAGTTGGGCGTATAATGCCAGCGCTGCAGATAGCCGCTGTCGACCCGCATGCCCAGAGACTGGGCGTGCCATACCTTGCTGCCGCCGGTCTCGATCACGATCTGGACGTCGCCGTGGGGACGCCCGATCAGGGACAGCCCATCATCGGTGCCCGCCGAGCCCGGGGGTGCGGAATAATCAAAGTAGACGAACTCGCCGCAGTGGGAGATCTCCTCGAGGTTGCCGGTGGCGAAGCTGTGGACGGACTCCAGGTCGGAGCCGCACAGGTAAAACATGACGGTCCACTGGGCCTTCCCGCTCTCCTCCGCGGCGGCGGAGCCGAAGAGCAGCGCCAGGCACAGGATCATAAGCCCCAACGGCACAAGCCACCTTCTGCGCATCCGCCCGCCTCCTCGTCTTGTCTGTCTTTATTATGAAAATGCGAAGCATTTCCATTCATGGTGCTAAATAGTACTTCGGACTATTTATTTGTTGTTTTAGTCTGCCGGCGGACGGGCTCAGTCCGTCGCCTTCAGGGAGTTCTCCAGGTCGCTGGTCTGCTTCTCGGTGTCGCCCATGGCGGCGTACACCTGGGCGCGCTGATAGTAGGTCTGGGCCAGCTCGTAGCCGTGGTCGATGCAGGTCGTGTAGTCCTGAATCGCCGCCTCCAGATTGCCGAGGGCGGCGTTGCAGACCGCGCGGAAGTAGTAGGCCGCGTCGTTGACCTGGCGCTCGGTCTCCGCTGTCTCCGCCTTCTCCGCCGCGTCCTCTCCGTCCCCGATCAGGGTGGTGAAGGAGGCGACCGCCTGCTCGTAGGCGCCGGTCTGCATCTGGCAGATGGCGAGGTTGTAGCGCGCGTCGTCCACGAAGGGCTCGGTGGCCACGGACTTCTCAAAGTCGGCGGCGGCGCTCTCCCACTGGCTGATCATCAGGGAGCAGATGCCGCGGTTGTAGTACAGGCCGCTGAAGGAGCCGCCCTTCGCCTCGCAGTCGTTGAAGGCGGCCACCGCCTCCTCGTACTGGCCCAGGTTCATGCGGCTGATGCCGATGTTGTACCAGGCGCCCGCGGCGTAGACCTCGTCCTCCGTGTAGGCGGTGAAGGTCTCGATGGCCTCCTCGTAGCGGCCATTCTCCATCCGGTACAGGCCGGACTGGAAGCCCGCCTCCTGGGAATCGGCGCCGGCCCCGGCCACGAACTTGTCGTAGGCCGCCTGGGCCGCCTCCGCGTCGCCGTTGGCGTCGTGGAGCTGGGCGATGGTCTCATACATGGCGGTGTCCTGGGTCAGCTCGACATACTTCTCCAGGTTCTCCACCGCCCGGGTGAAGTCCCCCTGCGCGGTGTAGATCTGGGTGCGGACGAGGTAGGCGTCCGCTAGATCGGGCTGAACCGCCAGCGCGGCGTCCAGGCCCAGCAGCGCGAGGTCGTTCTCCCCCTCGATCACGTCCAGGCAGGCCTGCTTGAGCAGCAGATCCGCGTACATGACGGGGTTGGTCTCCCGGTCGCAGTAGACGAAGCTGATGTTGAGGTACTTGCGCGCGGTGGCGTAGTCCTCCTTGTTGATCGCGTTCAGCGCGAGGGTGTAGATGGCGTCCAGCTTCTGCTGCTGGACCGCCGCGTCCACCGCGGGATTCTCCGCCAGCGCGGGCGCCGCGGCCAGCAGCAGCGCCACGGCCAGCACCGCCGTCAGAATGCGCTTGAAAAAGGAGTGCTTCATGGTTTATTTCCTCCATCCGGCGTTGGCATAGCCAACGGTTCTCAACGTTTGATACGGGCTGCCTCGCCCCTTGGCATGTCGAATAGGGGCGGATACGGAACATACTCATACATCTTATTATTATCTTCAACGCGCGGCGTTTGTCAAGCGTCTGCGCCGGGAGTTTACATTTTCTCCGCGCAAGCAAAACGCCGCCCCGGCGGGGGCGGCGGGAGACGAAAGGGGGTCAGGCGTCCGGGACGCCCTTGTACTCCAGGCAGAGCATGGTCAGGTCGTCGAACTGCTCCGCCGAGCCGACGAAGCCGTCCACCGCGGCGCGGACATTCCGGAGCACCTGCTGGGGGCTGGCGGAGGGGTCGGTGTTGAGGGCGTCCAGCATCCGGTCGATGCCGAAAAGCTGCTCGCGGCTGTCGGTGGCCTCCGGCACGCCGTCGGTGTAGACGAAGAGCTTGTCGCCCCGGTGGAGCTGGAGCTCGTACTGCCGGTATTTGGTGCCCTCCATGCCGCCGATGACGAAGCCGTGCTTGTCCTTGAAGAGGGTGAAGCGGTTGTCCTCCTTGCGGCAGAGCACCGGATACTCGTGGCCGGCGTTGGCCGCCGTCAGCTTGCCCGTGCTGATCTCGAGGATGCCGAGCCAGACGGTGACGAACATCTGCACCTCGTCGTTGCGGCAGAGGGCCTCGTTGGTCTTCTCGAGGATCTCCGCGGCGCTCTTGCCGAGCATGGCACAGCTCTGCAGGATCACCTTGGAGATCATCATAAACAGCGCGCCGGGGACGCCCTTGCCGCTGACGTCCGCCATGACCAGGCACAGGTGGTCGTCGTCGATCAGGAAGAAATCGTAGAAGTCGCCGCCGACCTCCCGCGCCGGGTCCATGGCGGCGAACAGGTCGAACTCCCGGCGGTCCGGATAGGCCGGGAAGACGTGGGGGAGCATGCTCTCCTGGATGCGGGTGGCCATCGACAGCTCGGTGCCGATGCGCTCCTTCTCCGCCGTGACCTCCCGGACGCGGTCCACGTAGAGCACGGTCTTGTGGGAGATGTCCGCGAAGGACTCCGCTAGCACCTCGATCTCGTCGCCCGTGCGGTAGGCGTCGTCCATCTGGAACTCCAGGTTCCCCTCCCGGATCTCGGAGATTTTTTTCGTGATCGTGTTGAGCGGCTTGACGATGCGCTTGCCCAGGATCAGCGAGAAGGCGAGCACCAGCAGGACCAGGAAGATCGTGACGCCGAGCTGCCAGTTTTTGGCCGTGCGGAGCTTCTCGCGGTAGACGCCGGTGGCCTCGGCGTTGATCTCGTCGAGCTGGCCGCGGAGCGTCTCCGCCGGGCGCTCGGTCTCCTCCCGGCCGTAGGCGGCGATCAGCGCCCAGCCGACGGTGCGCATCGGCGCGCCGGCCATGTAGACCGCGCGGCCGCCGAGCTGGACCTGGCGCACGTCGGTCTCGCCCTTGAGCGCGTCGGTGATGAGCTCGGCCAGGGCCGTGTTTCCGGATTTGCGCAGATCGGCGTTGCCGGCGGAGACCGCCTGCAGCAGATTGTCCTCGGCGGGGGATAGCAGAACGTGTCCGTTGGCGTTGACGACGGCGAGATAGCCGCCTTTGCTGACGGAATCCGCGATGGCCCGCTGCATGCCGTCGATGAACAGGTCGCTGCCGACGACGGCCCGCAGCGCGCCGTCCGGCCCGTAGACGGGCATGGCGCAGGTGACGCAGGGCAGCTGGGTGCCCTGGTCAATCTCCACCTCGCTGAACCAGAGCCCGCCGGCCTCGGCGGCGCTCTGATACCAGAAGCGGCTGGCGCCGTCGAAGGGGATAGGCTGGCCGTCGGCGCGGCACCAGCTGCCCGAGGCCTTGTCCACGGACAGGGTCGCGCCCTCCGGCAGGGTGATGTAGGCGTTGTCGGTGCCGTAGGCCTCGCAGAGGGTGCGCATCATGTCCGCCATGTTCGCGATCAGCCCCAGGGACTCGGCCAGAGCGGGATCCGCCGGATCCGCGCCCTCCGCGTACAGGACGTGGGCCGAGAGCTGGCCGTCCATCGCGGCGTCGGGGGGCGCGACGTCGCCCGGCTGGACGCTCCGCGGGTCGGCGAAGAGCTTCGTGGCGTACTCGGCCATCATCTGGACCCGGGTCTTCTGGTTCTGAAACATCTCCTCGGTCAGCTGGGCCTGCAGGTCGGTGCTGCTGCCCATGGACTGCTCGACGGCGGTCTGGATGACCTGGTTGGTGGTCTCGGTGATGGTCGCCTGCTGCCGGGTGTTGGTCTCCGCGATCAGCTCGGTGAGCAGATTGGACTGATAGATCGAGGCGCCTATAAAGGCGGCGGTCAGCAGGATGACGGTGATCAGGATCAGGTTGAAGACCTTGTTCTCGATGCCGCCGATGACAAGATTTCGGATTTTTTTCAAGTGCATGCGCTCCCTTCAGCAGGCGCGGGAGAGTACGTCAAAAGGGGGATTTCTGTCGGAGAGGATTATGTCACAGCGGCCTGACTTTCCGCAAGCCGGCTCAGGCGGCCGTCCTCGATGCGGAGCGTATAGTCGCAGATGGCGAGCGCAGCCCGCCGGTGGGTCACGATGAGCACGGTCTTGTCCCGCAGGGTGGCGATGTTCCGCAGGAGCGCCGCCTCGGTGGCCTCGTCCAGGGCGCTGGTGGACTCGTCCAGCAGCAGGATCGGCGCGCCGGACAGGAGGGCCCGGGCGATGGCGACCCGCTGGGCCTGCCCCTCGGAGAGGCCGACGCCCCGCTCGCCCAGGCGCGTCTCCAGCCCCACCTCCGCCACCAGGTCCTCCAGGCAGGCGGCCTTGATGGCCCGGCGCAGCTCCTCCTCGGTCGCCGCGTCAGTGAACATGGTCAGGTTCTCCCGCAGGGTGCCGGACATGAGGGTGTTGCCCTGGGGCACGTAGGCGAAGAGGGCGCGGGTCCCGCGGCAGGCGGGCACCGTCTTCTCCCCGTCCACGAAGGAGACCTGGCCCGAGGTGGGCCGGTAGATGCCCAGCAGCAGCTGGAAGAGGCTGGTCTTGCCGCCGCCGGAGATCCCCGTCAGGGCCACGAAGTCGCCCCGGCGGATCGTGGCGTTCACGTCCAGAAGCACGTCGTCTGTCCCGTCGTCATACTGGAAGCCGACGTTCTCCAGCCGGATCTGGTCGAAGCGGGTCAGCGTCTCGCCCTGCTTTTCGTCCGGCAGGCCGATGACCTCCTGCAGGCGCTCGGCCGAGGCGATCACGCCGTAGGCCTGGGAGACCAGGCTGACCGCGTTGGCGATGGGCGCCTGGATGCGGCCCACCAGCTGGATGAGGGCGGCGAGGGAGCCGTAGGTGAAGCTGCCCTGGTAGATCTTGACGCAGCCCCAGAGGTTGCACACCAGCCAGGAGAGATCGAACATGACGCCCATGCCGTTGTTCATCAGGATCGAGAGCCGGCCGTTGCGGAGCTGCTCCGCGGAGAGCCGGTCCCGGCGGGTGTCCATGGCGTCCATCGCCCGTCCCTCCGAGACGGAGGCCTTCACCACCCGGATGTTCTCCAGCGTCTCCTGGGTGGAGGCGTGGAGGGCGTCCTCTGCCTGCTGCATCCGCTTGTGGCGGCGCTTCATCGGCTCGCGGAAGGCCACGGTGAACACCACCCCCAGGGCGGCGCAGACGATCAGCACCGGGACGAAGCGCCAGTCCATGGTGATCAGGATGACGGCCGCGCCGATAAAGGACACGGCGGTCCGCAGCAGGGAGGGGAGCATGGTGAGCACGCCCTGCTTCACCACCGAGACGTCCGAGAAGACCCGGTTGACCAGCTCGCCGCTGTGGTAGCTCTTGAGGGCGGCGTACTCCTTGCCGAGGATGGCGTCGGTGACCATGGACTGCATGTGCTTCTGCAGCGTGGCGTTGGCCCGGTTGCGCAGCGAGGCCCCCCAGACCGAGAGCAGCCGCTCCACGGCGATCAGGCCCGCCAGCAGCGCGCCGTATTTCCACAGGGCGTCGCCGTCGCCGCCGGTGGCCCCGTCGATCAGTGCCCGGGTGACGAGGGTCACGCCGAGGGAGAGGAGGGACCCGGCCACCCCGATCAGCGAGATCAGCAAAAGGGAGGTGTGAACCGGCTTGCTCCACCCCGCGATGGTCCGCAGCGCGGAGGAGGTGAAAATCGACCGCGCCTTTTTGATACTGTCCATGCTTCTCCGTCCCCTCCCGGCCCCGGCGTCAGCCGTCCTGGCCGACGCTGGCGAGGGTGAAATGGTCCTCCTCCAGCACCATGGCGGTGAGGCGTCCGCCCTTGCCACAGCCGCTGTCGATGCAGATGACGCCCCGCGGCGGCAGGGCCAGCATCTCCCCGGGCGGCAGGGGCTTGCGGGTGATGCCGTCCCCGGCGAACCAGGTGGGGGCCTCCAGGGCGATGTGGCCGGTGACCGTGATGGGTCCGGCGTACTTGTTCTCCAGGACGATGCTGTGGTCGTGCACCAGCGTCCGGAGATCGTTGGCTTCAATCGGCTCCACCTTCAGGCCCGCGTGGACGCACTGGACGCCGCCGCCCTGCCAGAAGAGCACGCAGTGCTCCCGGAGCCAGGGGACCGCGTCCTCCATGCGGCGGCCGTGGGCGCGGAAGGAGCGCACGGTGGCGCTCCGGCCGACCCGCTCCCAGATCATGCGCTGGGAGAAGGTCAGCTTCTCCTGCAGCAGATAGTCCTCATGGTTGCCCCGCAGGAGCACGAAGCGCTCCCCGTGGATCTCGGCGAGGGTCTGCACCTGCCGGAAGACCTCCCAGGAGTCCGGCCCTCGGTCGAAGAGGTCGCCGAGGAGGACGAGCGTGTCCTTCCGGCTGGGATGCACCTTGTCCAGCAGCGCCTCCAGCGCGTCGGCGCAGCCGTGGACATCCCCGATGATGATCGTTCTCATAGCCTTCCCTCGCTTACAGGAGCTGCTCCGCCTGCGCGGCGGCGTCCCGGACCTCGACCACCGGGGCGTCGGGATAGTCGGTGGTCACCGGCATGGGCAGGGTCTGCATATAGGCGTGCATGGCCTCGGCGACGCGCTTGCTGTTGGCGACCGCCTCCACCACGGTCCGGGCGCCGCTGGCGGCGTCGCCCGCGGCGAACACGCCGGGGCGGCTGGTGTGGCCGTCGGCGTCCACGGTGAGCAGGCCGCTCTTGCTGGTGTCAATGTCCCGGGTGGTGGTGACCAGATTGCTCTCCGCGCCCTGGCTGACGGCGATGATGACGCCGGTGCAGGGGTAGAGCTTCTCCGTGCCGGGGATCGGGGAGATCCGCCCGTCCTCCCCGACCTGGCTGTCGGCGAGGATCACGCCATCCTCGCGGATCTCGAGGGTGCACTTGTTATAGATGAAGTCCACGCCCTCGAGCTTGGCGTAGCTGGACTCGTACTGGCTGGCGGTGAGCTTGTCGGTCAGGTTGACGCAGGTGACGAAGCGCGCGCCGTGGCGGATCGCCGTGCGGGCGCAGTCCATGGCGCTGTTGCCCGTGCCGATGACCATGATGCGCTCCCCGAGGCGGAAGGCCTTGGGGCTGGCCAGATAGTTGATGGCGTAGGTCACGTGGCCCAGGCTCTCGCCGCGGATGTTGAGCTTGCGCGGCTTCCACAGGCCCGCGCCCACGAAGACGCTCTGATAGCCGTCGCGGAAGAGGTCGTCGATGGTGACGGCGCTCCCAATATAGGTGTTCGGGCGGAACTGGATGCCCTTGAGCTCCAGGTGGCGGTAGGCCAGGTCGTCCAGCACCGAGTCCGGCAGGCGGAAGTCGGGGATGCCGTAGCGCAGCACGCCGCCGATCTTGTCCCGGCTGTCGAAGATCGTCATCTGGTAGCCGTAGCGGGCCAGGATGATGGCGACGGTGATGCCGGCGGGGCCGGCGCCGATGACGGCGGCCTTGCGCCCGTTGCTGGGGGCGGGGCCCTTCACCATCTGGTTGGCGTAGGTGGAGGAGATGTAGCTCTCGATGACCGAGAAGTGGACGGGCGCGTCCTTGATGCCCCGCACGCAGTGCCCCTCGCACTGGCCCTCATGGTTGCACACCAGGGCGCAGACCGTGGTCAGCGGGTTGTTTTCAAAAAGCATCCAGCCGGCCTCGTTGAGCCGGCCGGCCTTCAGAAGCCGGATGACCTCGGGAATATTGGTGTGGATCGGGCAGCCCTCCTGGCAGCGGGGCTTCTTGCAGCCCAGACAGCGGTTGGCCTCCTCCATGACGTGCAGTGCCATCAGACGTCTCCTCCATATCGGCGATTTGTCCCCGGCGGGCGGTCCGCGCGCGGCCGGGATATGTCGTATCCAGTTTACATGAAACAGCGCGGTTTTTCAACCGTCGGAGCGAAAAAAAGCGGCGGCCGCATGGCTTTCCGAAGGATCAAAAATCGCGGGAAGACTTGCCATCCGGGGCCCTGCGTGATAAAATAGATCCTGAAATCGAAAAAGAATACTGCCACCTTGCACGCCTGATACGTATGAACCTGTGAAAACATCATGAAAGGAGGGTTGCCCATGGAGAACGTTCTCAAGGCGCTGTTTGACTTTCAGCGTTTCGATCAGAACGCGGAGCTGCAGCACGTGATTGATTCCGTGCACAACGCCCACGCACGCCGTCAGCTGGAGCTGGACGAGGCGGAGTGGATCGCGGCAGCGGGCATGCCCGGCGTCAGCCAGGAAATCAAAAAGACGGAAGAGCGGAAGCTTTGAACGCGGCCGAGCTGGAACAGGTTTATAAGGCGTACAGCGGCAAGGTGTTGGGCTATATCCGGGCCCGCGTGCAGAACCACGCGGACGCGGAGGACCTGCAGGCGGAAGTGTTTGAGAAGGTGCTGCGGAAATTCTCCGAGTACGATCCGGAGAAGGCGGCGGTCGGCACCTGGATTTTCACCATTACACGGAATACTGTGATCGACTATTATCGGAAGACAAAACCGACGGAGGAGCTGGACGAGGGGCTGGCGGACGACAGCGAGGTGGACGAGAACCTGCTGCGTACCGAGAGCCTCTCAGAGCTCGCCCAGGCGCTTCGTGATCTCCCACAGCAGATGCGGGAGATTATTGTGCTACGTTACTATGACGGAAAACCCCTGACCGAGATCTCGCAGATCATGGGCCTGAGCTACGGCGCGGTCAAGCTCCGGCACCAGACCGCCCTGGATCAGCTGCGGCGGCGCATGCGGGTTTGAGCAGGCAGGCGGCGGGGAGCGCGGGAGGAGTCGGCATATGCGAAAAGCGGTGAAGCAGATCGGCGCGTGCGCCTTCTTGCTGCTGCTTTTTTGCGTTGTTTTTCGCTTCACATTGGCGCCGCAGGCGGAGATCTATGTGCCGCTCCACGGGGAGCTGGTCGAGCGCTACCGCGCGCGGGAGCTGCGCCTGGAGGCGGAGACGGACGCGGTGAAGCTGGGGGAGGAGCGCCTCTGGGGGAACTACCTGCGGGTGCCGGTGGAGCCCCTGCGGGAGGGCCTGACGGACATCCACCTGCGGGACGCGCAGGGCAAGCCGCTCACGGTCCACCCGGTGTGGGTGAGCCGCTTCCACACGGTGGTGGATCTGGCCACCGGCGGGTTTACGGGCGACCAGGCGGTGCTGATCGCGGTGACGCTCTTCTGGCTGGCGGTCAGCGCCATCATGGTCTGGCACTTCCGGCAGGCCAGGGGCCCGGCCTTCTACGCCTACAGCACCATTTACTACGCGGGCTTCGCCCTCTTCGCGCTGGTCACGGGGCTGACCATGCTGACCGTGACGATCCGGCACCTGGCGGACCCGGCGGCCTACAATATGATGTCGGCCTACAGCGCCATCAACTCGGCCAGCATCCAGTTTATGGAGCTGACCACGCCGCTGATCCTCCTCTTCGCCCTGGCGATGGCGGTCAGCAACGTGGCGCTGCTGCGGCACAACCGGCCGCGGCTGCAGAACCTGCTGGGGATCCTGATCGCCGTGGCGCTGGTGGCGGGGCTTGCGCTGGGCTGGGCGATGTTTACCCGGGATTTCACCGGCTCCGAGCTGGAGGGCCGGATCCAGAACACCCTCCAGAACACCTATGCCACCGTCTTCGCCTACTTCGAGTGCATGCTGGCGGGGTCGGTGATCTGCGGGATCCTGGCGGCCCGGCACCAGCCCGCGCGGGACAAGGACTTTATCGTGATTTTAGGCTGCTGGTTCCGCCCCGACGGGACGCTGCCGCCCCTGCTGCGGGGGCGGGTGGACCGGGCCATCGCCTTCTGGCGTCAGCAGCGGGAGGAGACCGGGCGGGAGGCCTGCTTCATCCCCTCCGGCGGCCGGGGCATGGACGAGCCGATCCCCGAGGCGGAGGCCATGCGCCGCTATCTCCTGGAGCAGGGGATCCCGGAGGAAAAGATCCTGCCGGAGCCAAAGGCAGTGAACACCTATGAGAACATGGCCTACGCCCTGGAGATCATCCGGGAGCGGAATCCGCAGGGGCGGACGGCCTTCGCCACCACGAACTACCACGTCTTCCGCAGCGGCGTGTGGGCCTCCATGGCCGATCTCCCCGCCGAGGGCATGGGCAGCGGCACGAAATGGTGGTTCTGGCCCAACGCCTTCATGCGGGAGACCGTCGGCCTGCTGCTGAAGCGGTGGTGGCAGGAGCTGCTCTTCCTGGGCCTTCTGATTCTCTTTTTCGGCCTGCTGTCCATGATCCTGTGACCGGGCCGCCCTATTCTGACGGAAAGCTGTGACGCTGAGATGAACCTGAAAAGCAAGCTCCTGGAAAAACTGCGGGAGGCGCTGGCGGCCGTGCTGCCCATCGTGGTGCTGGTGCTGGCGCTGAGCATGACGGTGGCCCCCATCCCCAGCGGCGTCATGCTCAGCTTTCTCCTGGGGGCGGTGATGCTGGTGGGGGGCATGATGTTCTTCTCCGTGGGCGCGGAGGTGGCCATGACCCCCATGGGCGAGCAGGTGGGCGCCCGGGTGACCAAGACCCGCAACCTGCGGCTGATCCTGATCCTCGGCTTCTTCCTGGGCGTGCTGATCACGGTCTCCGAGCCGGATCTGCAGGTGCTGGCCCAGCAGGTGCAGGCCATCCCCAACCTGGCGCTGATCCTGTCCGTGGCGGTGGGCGTCGGCGGGTTCCTGGTGCTGGCGCTGGTGCGCATCCTCTACCGGATCCCGCTGCGGATGCTGCTCTTCGGCTGCTATGTGCTGATTTTAGCGCTCACGTTCCTGGTGCCGGAGAGCTTCCGGGCGGTGGCCTTCGACTCCGGCGGCGTCACCACCGGTCCCATGACCGTGCCCTTCATCATGGCCTTCGGCCTGGGCATCGCCTCCATCCGCTCCGACGCCAGCGCGGCGGAGGACTCCTTCGGCCTGGTAGCCCTGTGCTCCGTGGGCCCGATTCTGGCGGTGCAGGTGCTGGGCATGATCTTCCGCGCCGACGGGGCGGACTACACGCCGCTGTCGGTGACCAACGTGACGGACACGATGGAGCTGCGCACGCTCTTCGGCGGCGGGCTCCCGGAGTATCTCAAGGACATGCTGATCTCGATCCTGCCCATCACGCTGTTCTTCCTCGTGTTCAATTTTATCATGCTGAAGCTGAACCGCCAGATGCTCTCCCGCATCGGGCTGGGGCTGCTTTACACCTATATCGGGCTGACGGTTTTCATGACGGGCGCCAACTACGGCTTCATGCCCGCCGGCGCGTACCTGGGCCAGGAGCTGGGCGAGCTGCCCTACCACTGGATCATCATCCCGGTAGGGATGCTCATCGGCTATTTGGTGGTGAAGGCGGAGCCGGCGGTCTACGTGCTGATGCGGCAGGTGGAGGACCTGACCGACGGGGCGATCACCGGGCGCAGCCTGCAGCTGAGCATGTGCGTGGGCGTGGGCGTCTCGGTGGGGCTGTCCATGCTGCGGGTGGTGCTGGGGGTGAACGTGCTCTGGTTCATCGTCCCGGGCTATGTGCTGGCGCTGGGCATGAGCTTCCTGTGTCCGAAGCTCTTCACCGCCATCGCCTTCGACTCCGGCGGCGTCGCCTCCGGCCCGATGACGGCGGCCTTCCTGCTGCCCATGACCATGGGCCTGACCACCGCCGTGGGCGGGAACCTGGCGACGGACGCCTTCGGCGTGGTGGCGCTGGTGGCGATGACGCCGCTGATCACCATCCAGGGCCTCGGGATCCTCTACCGGGTCAGGCAGCGCCGCCGCAAGGCGGAGCCGGCGGTCTTCGACCCCTTCGCCGACCTGCCCAACGACGCCGTGATCGAGCTGTAAGGAGCGTGTGAAGCGAGATGAACCAATCCGAGCTCTATCTGATGATGACGGTGACCGGGCGCGAGCGCATGCCGGATTTCATCAAGCTCTACAAGGACAAGGGCCTGGAGACGCACTTCCTCTCCCTCGGGCGGGGGACAGCGAACCAGCGCATCATGCGGCTGCTGGCGCTGGACGAGACGGAGAAGATGGTCTTCCTCACGGTCGTGACCGGGCGCAAGTGGCTGGAGGTCAAGCGGGCGATGTCGGTGCGGCTGCGCATCGAGGCCCCGGGCGTGGGCATCGCCTATATCGTGCCGCTCTCCGCCTTCGGCGGCAAGCGGGAGCTGATGTTCCTGACGGAGGGTCAGGGCTTTGAGAAGGGGGCGGAGGGCACCTTGAAGGGGACGGAGCAGGAACTGCTGGTGGTCATCGGCAACCAGGGCTACAACGAGCAGATCATGGACGCGGCCCGGGCGGCGGGCGCGCGGGGCGGCACGGTGATCCACGCCAGGGGCACCGGCCAGGAGAAGGCGGAACGCTTCCTGGGCATCTCCCTGGCCAGCGAGAAGGACGTGATCCTGATCGTGACGCCGATCGAGAAAAAGACCGAGATGATGCGGCGGATCATCCATGACGCGGGCCCGGGCACCCGGGCGGGGGCGATCGTGTTCGCCCTCCCGGTGACGGACACGGCGGGCATGACGCTGCGGCCCCAGAGCGAGGAGCTGGAGGGCGGCGAGGCCCCGGAGGCCAGACCGGCGCCGGCGGACCCGAAGGAGGAGGCGGTATCATGACCTTAGACAGATGGATCAGCTTCCTGCTGACCGTGTGGGTCGGGAGCGACCTGTCCAGCGTCACGTCGTTCGTGACCGAGCTGCTGTTCCTGGCCGGTCTGTGGGGCATCTTCCGCAAGTGCGGCGTGGAGGGCTGGTGGGCCCTGATCCCCTTCGCCCGGGAGGACAAGCTGGGCCAGGTGGCGGGCCGCGACGCCGAGGGCCGCGTGCTGGTGGTGATCAAGGCGGTCCAGGCCGTGATCGATTTCGTGCAGATCATCCTGCTGACGGGGACGACGACGGAGCAGACGGACGCGATCCTGCTCGCCGTCGAGGTGGCTGTGGTCCTGATCAGCATGATCTATTACATCCGGGTCTATCTGGGCCTGATTGAGGTTTTCGACCAGCGGAAGAGATGGGTCCTCCTGTGGATGACGGTCGGCTTCATTCCCGCGCTCATGTGGGGCTATCTGAAGAAATATCAGCCCCTGTGGACCATCAAGGAGCTGCAGAGCCAGGCCTCCAACTACTTCTCGGGCGCCCGGGCCGCCGTGCTGGACCAGGGCCTGACGGTCAACCTCGAGGAGCGCACCGCCACGGAGATGTTCAAGAAGAAGTATCTCCTGCGGGACATCCACATGTACATCCAGCCGGGGCACATGGTGCTGCTGCTGGGCGGCTCCGGTGCGGGCAAGACCACCTATCTCAACGCCGTCAACGGCTATGAAAAGGCCAAGGCGGAGGTGGTGCTCAACGGCCGGAACATGTACACAAACTACAAGGAGATGCAGTACGAGATCGGCTTCGTGCCCCAGATGGACCTGATGCGGGGCTCGGACAGCGTGTACCGCACGCTGATGGACGCGGCCAGCCTGCGGCTGCCTGTGGAGCTGTCCAAGGCGGAGCGCGCGGCCCGGGTGGAGGAGGTCATGAAGATCTTCGGCCTGACGCCGGTGAAGAACAACCTGGTGGTCAAGCTCTCCGGCGGCCAGCGCAAGCGGCTCTCCATCGCCATGGAGTTCATCTCGAACCCCTCCCTCTTCATTCTCGACGAGCCGGACAGCGGCCTGGACGGCGTGATGGCCCGGGAGCTGTTCCAGCAGCTGCGGCAGATCGCCGACCAGGGGAAGAT
The DNA here is from genome assembly GCA_947165425.1 of uncultured Clostridia bacterium. GTDB lineage: Bacteria > Bacillota > Clostridia > Christensenellales > Aristaeellaceae > RUG11272. Next base: position 2,681 of record CAMVAJ010000023.1, on the reverse strand, counting down.
CATCATCGTCATCACCCACACCCCGGACCGCGTCATCGACCTGTTCGACGACGTGATCGTGCTGGCCAAGGACGCCCAGCGCACCGGCCGGCTGGCCTTCTTCGGCTCCATCGAGGAGGCGCGGGCCTTCTTCGGCAAGGACAAGATGGAGGAGATCGTCCGGTCCATCAACCGCAAGGAAGAGGGCGGAGACGGACGGGCGGACGAGTTCATCCTCAAGTACGCGGAGGTGCAGCATGGCTGAGCATACGACAGAAAGACCCGCGCGCGCGCGGAGAGTCCGACACTCGGGCCGGGGCGGCCAGGTGCTCATCTATCTGGGCAAGCAGCTGCGTTTCTTCATCAACGAGAACGACTGGAAGGTCCTGCCCATGGCGGCGATCATCGCCGGATTAGTGGGCATGGTGATCCGCAAGCGCCTGTTCATCACGATGGAGGGCACCCTCATCGGCGCCTTCGCCCTGGTGTGCGTCGCGATCTGGAACGGCAGCTTCAACTCGATCCAGTCCGTCTGCCGCGAGCGGGCGATCATCAAGCGGGAGCACCGCTCCGGCCTGCACATCTCCTCCTACGTGACGGCGCATATGATCTACCAGCTGCTGCTGTGCCTGATGCAGACAGGGCTGACCATGTATGTGCTCCGGCTGACGGGGGTGCAGTTCCCGAAAGAGGGCTTCATGACGCCGTGGATGATCGTGGACGTGGGGATCTCCATGCTGCTGATCTCCTACGCGGCGGACATGATGAGCCTCTTCCTCTCCAGCATCTCCCGCACCACCACCGGGGCGATGACACTGATGCCCTTTGTGCTGATCTTCCAGCTGGTGTTCTCCGGGGGCATCATCCCCCTGCCGGCCTGGAGCCAGAATCTCTCCTATTTCACGGTCTCCAACTACGGCGTGAAGGTGATCGCGGCCCAGGCTGGCTACAACGAGCTGCCTATGGCCACGGGCTGGAACACGCTGGAGAGCATGCGGGCGCGGGAGGTGGGCGGCACCTTCACCCTGGGCCAGGTGCTGGACCTGCTGAACAGCCCGTCCATGGAGGGCAAACGCGACACCGAGGTGCTGCCCGCCATGCGCGTGAGCGACGTGCTGAGCGACCTGCTGGCCGGACAGAACGAGACGGACCGCAGCCTGGCCCTGTCGCTGGCGGAGATGGCCACGGGCGACACGAACGCCATGACGTCCCCCGTGAGCCTGGGGCAGCTCATCGACTTCGCCAACAGCAGCGAGGCGATCCAGGCCAAGCGCGACCAGACCTTCACCTTCCAGACCACGGTGGGCGAGCTGCTGAACACCTTCGGGGAGGAGAAGATCAGGGCCGCGGTGGAGGAGGCCACCGCCGAGGCGGCCCGCAAGCCCGAGTATGACCGCACAGAGGACAACGTGATCGAAAACTGGTTCATGCTGGGCTTCTTCATCCTGCTCTTCGCCATGCTGTCGATGATCGCCCTGGAGCTGATCGACAAGGACAAGCGGTGACGGCGGAAAACACTGCCAGCGCGCGGGGATGCACGTATCAAGAGATGCAAACCAAGTTGGGAGGGAAATCCAATGACCAATCAAGAGATATATCGCAAAACCCTCACCTTCTCCCTGCACCGGCTGCTGCTGGACGTGGTGAGCTTCCTGGTGCTGGGCGGTCTGGGTGTGCTGGGCTTCGCGGTGGCGGAGAAGGCCTTTGACCAGGGGCTGGCGGGCCTGGCGGTCGGCCTGCTCATCGGCCTGATCGCGCTGGTCTTCCTGCTGCGCTACGGCTCCTACACCTACAAGGCCGGCCAGATCGCCATGATGACCAAGGGCGTGACCGAGGGCGAGCTGCCGGACGACGTGCTGGCCGAGGGCAAGGCCGTGGTGAAGAAGCGCTTCGTCACTGTGGCGCTCTTCTTCGCCGCCACGAGCCTGATCCGGGGCATCTTCAACCAGCTGGGCAAGGGCATCACCAACCTCGGCGAGAAGGTGGGCGGCGATACGGGCAGCACCATCGGCAGCGTGATCGACACGGGCATTCAGGTGGTCGTGGGCTATCTGTGCGACTGCTGCCTGGGCTGGATGTTCTACCGCAGCGACGTGAACGCCGCCAGGGCCACCTGCGAGGGCGCCGTGCTGTTCTTCAAGCACGGCAAGACCCTGATGAAGAACCTGGGCCGCGTCTTCGGCATGGGCATTCTCTCCCTGCTGCTGATCGGCGGCGTGTTCATGGGCATCTTCGCGGCGATCTTCTCCGCGTTCCCCGCCGTGTTCCAGACGCTGTCCCATGAGATCATGGAGGCCGCCGTCGAGCTGGAGCAGCCGGCGAGCGAGCTGCTCGCAAACCCGCAGAACGTGATGCTGCTCTGCGCGGGCCTCGCGGCGCTGATCCTGTGGAGCATCCTGCACTCGGTGTTCGTACGGCCCTTCGTGCTGGTGGGCGTGCTGCGCAACTACATGGCCTCCGGCATGGAGGAGATCCCGAGTGATTCCGCCTTCTCCCTGCTGGACAGCAAGTCCGCGAAGTTCCGGAAGCTGCATGCCGAGGCGGTGTAATACTTATCTCAGATTGAGGTGCTTCATCTGCCAGACCGGCCCTTCCACCGCCGCCCCGCGGAGGGCGGCGGTCCCCCTCCCCAGCAAGCCGGGGAGGTTTTTATACTATTTCGGTTTTAAAACATGTCCATTATCCATTTCCTCCCCGCAATG
>CAMVAJ010000022.1 GCA_947165425.1 uncultured Clostridia bacterium | reverse complement strand
CGCCCCGGCGGGCGAGCAGCGCGCCGCCCCCCCACGCCATCGCGAACTTGGAGACAACGGTGATCAGCGCGTCCACAAAGCCGTAGCCGCCGGCCAGCAGGTCGTACAGGCCGGAGCCGAGCCCCGCCGCCAGGCCGCCGGGGAGCGGACCGAGCAGCATGCCCGCCAGCAGGCAGACCGCGTTGGCGAAGTGGATCTTGGACTGCCCCAGCGGCACGCGGAAGATGGTCACCACATAGGTCAGGGCCGCCATCACGGCCACCATCGTAATCACATACACATTCCAGCGGTTTTTGCGCATATCGCTCACCTCCGTATTCCGGTGTCATGCCGCGCCCCGCGGAGCCCGCTCAGCGGGACGGGGTTGACGCGGTGCGCAGCGTCACGTCGTGGTAGCCGCCCTCCACGATGGAGGTGGAGGAGACCAGGGTCAGTCGGGCCTTGTCCCGCAGGTCCTGAAGGTTCGTCACGCCGACGTTGCACATCGTGCTCTTGACTTTGTACAGGCTGATTTCCACATTGTCGTGGAGGGGGCCGGCGTAGACCACATAGCTGTCCACGCCCTCCTCGAAGGAGAGCTTGCCCGCGCCGCCCAGGTCATAGCGCTGCCAGTTCCGGGCGCGGTTGGAGCCCTCGCCCCAGTATTCCTTCATGTAGACGCCGTTGACCATCACCTTGTTGGTGGGGCTCTCGTCGAAGCGGGCGAAGTAGCGGCCCATCATCAGGAAGTCCGCGCCCATGGCGAGGGCCAGCGTCATGTGATAGTCGTGCACGATGCCGCCGTCGGAGCAGATCGGCACATAGACACCGGTCTCCTTGTAGTACTCGTCCCGTGCCTGGGCCACCTCGATCAGCGCGGTCGCCTGGCCGCGGCCGATGCCCTTGGTCTCGCGGGTGATGCAGATGGAGCCGCCGCCGATGCCGACCTTCACGAAGTCCGCCCCCGCCTTGGCCAGGAAGAGGAAGCCGTCCCGGTCCACGACGTTGCCCGCGCCGATCTTCACCTTGTCGCCATACTTCTCCCGCACCCAGGAGAGGCACTTCTCCTGCCAGCAGGTGTAGCCCTCGGAGGAGTCGATGCAAAGCACGTCCGCCCCCGCCTCGATCAGGGCGGGGATCCGCTCGGCGTAGTCCCGGGTGTTGATGCCCGCGCCGACGAGGTAGCGCTTCTTCTCGTCCAGCAGCTCCAGGGGGTTCTCCTTGTGGGAGGCGTAGTCCTTGCGGAAGACGAAGTACATCAGGTTCCCGGCCGCGTCGATGATCGGCAGGGAGTTCAGCTTGTGCTCCCAGATGATGTCGTTGGCCTCCTTGAGCGTGGTCTCCGCCGGGGCGGTGACCAGCTTGTCCAGGGGCGTCATGAACTGGGCGACCTTCATGTCCGGCGACATGCGGCTCACGCGGTAGTCGCGGCTGGACACGATGCCCTCCAGATGGCCGTGGGCCGTGCCGTCCGAGGTGATGGCGATGGTGGAGAAGCCGTTGCGCGCCTTCAGGTCCAGCACGTCCTGCAGGGTGGAGTCCGGGGTCAGGTTGGAGGCGGAGGGCACGAAGCCGGCCTTGTAGCCCTTGACCCGCGCCACCATCGCGGCCTCGTTCTCGATGGACTGGGCCCCGTAAATAAACGAAATGCCTCCCTCACGCGCCAGCGCGATGGCCAGCCGGTCGTCGGAGACAGATTGCATGATCGCGCTCACCAGCGGGATGTTCAGCGAGATCGCAGGCTCCTCCTGCCCTTTGCGGTACTTGGTCAGCGCGGTTCTCAGGGACACGTTCTGCGGGACGCAGTTCTCCCCCGTGTAGCCGGGTATCAGCAGATACTCGCTGAAGGTATGACTGGGCTCCTGGTAGTAAAACGCCATCTCAAACCCCTCCCTCGTCTTCGGCGCAAAGCGGAAAATGATTGAAGGCATGGTAGCACATCCGGCCGCGTTTTGTCAATCGTTATTCCGGCTGAAAATGCGACCGGATTTCACGGGAGAGGCCCGGCGGAACACGCCAGGCCCCCGTATCGGTCATATTTCCAGGGTCACGGCCCGCAGCTGCGGCGTGCCCGAGCCCTTATACACTATATACAGCGCCTGCTTTCCGTCGGGGAAGTCCACCTCCGTCGAGAAGCGCTCCCAGCCGTTGGCACTGCCCGCCTGGATCGTCGCCAGGGCCGGGCCGTCCCAGGCGCTGCGGATCTCGAAGGCGCCGTGGAAGTAGGCGCGGCACTCCAGCGTGATCCGCCGGACGCCCCGGCAGTTGAAGTACTTGAAGCCGATCACCGTGCCGTCCTGAATCCCGGCGATGTAGCTCTCCTCCGCGCAGTTATCGCGGCTGTCCCGCGTGATCCGGGGCAGGGCCGGGTCACCCGCGTAGAGCACCGGCTCCGGCGTGAACAGGTGGCAGGCGATGTGGGCCGGATAGCGGCCCTCGCCCCGCAGCGGCCCGCCGTTGAGGCCGCAGGAGGTGATCTCCGCCTGGGCGATGCGGCCCGCCTCGTCGAAGGAGATCGGCTCCGCGCAGCCCTGCCGGCTGAACCAGTGGCCGTTGGTCTGCCGGTGGTAGAAGACATACCACTGCCCGTTGATCTCGACGATGCTGCCGTGGTTGTTCCCGCCGAAGGCCACCGGCTTGTCGGCGGGCTTGTAGCCGCCGATGCCGAGATCGCAGTTGCTGACGATCACGCCGCCATAGGTGAAGGGCCCGCGCGGATCCCGGGCTGTGGCGTAGCACAGCTCGTGCATCACCGTGGAGGAGTAGACGAAATAGTACACCTCGCCCCGCTTGCGGATGGAGGCCGCCTCGAAGTAGGCGTGCCCCTCGAAGCCGGTGCCGGCCTCGTACTCGCAGCCGGGGACGCAGATGACGGGCTCCTCCTCGATGGTCAGCATGTCCGGCCCGAGCACGGTGCACATGGCCCCGTGGCGGCTCTTGTCCCCCCGGCCGCAGAAGCCGGTGTAGAGATAGGTCCTCTCCCCCTCGGTCAGGACGCCGGGGTCGAACTGCGGCTCGTCCCCCGGGCGATCGCCCAGGCGGCGGCCCTGCCGGTCCCGCACATATCCGTAGAAGCGGAAGCCCCCGGCGGGCGTGTCGCTGACCGCCACGGAGACAAAGCCCACCTTGTCGTAGACATAGTAGAGATAGTAGCGCCCGTCCGGGCCCCGGGTCACGTCCGGCGCATAGAGGCACATGCGCCCGTCCGCGTTCACTGGGTCGCCGGTCCGGGGGTAGATCACGCCCTCGCACCGCCAGTCGGAGAGGTCGTCCACCGGGGCTGACCAGCCCATATAGTCCCCCATGCAGAAGACGCAGCCGTTGAACAGATCGTGGGAGCCGTAGACATAGACCCGGTTCCCGAAGACATAGGGCTCCCCGTCCGGGATGAACTCCCAGCTGGGCAGATAGGGGTTGAAAGCCTGGTTTTTCACCGTGTCTCCTCCATTCGTTCCCGATACTTGGCCAGCAGGAAGCGCTCCAGCGCGCCCGGCTCGCTCCGCTGAGGCGCGGCGGTCCCGCCGAAGTTCATCCGGACCGGGCTGGCCGGGTCAAAGGCCGGCCACCAGGGCAGCGCCTCGCCGTCGGAGCCCACGCCGTTCGGGTCCCCCTCCGCGATGAAGCGGCACCAGTAGTCGCACATCTGCCGGGCCAGGTCGTAGTGCTTGCCCTGGAAGGGCCGCCAGCACTTCGCCAGCGTCTCGAAGAAGAACCACAGATCCACCGAGTGGAAGGTGCCGGGGTTGTCCCAGCCGGGAATCTCCGCGTCGAACTGGTAGTAGTACAGCGGCGCCTGGGCGCCGCGGGCCTCCGCCGCCGCCCGGACGGCGAACTCGATGCTGTTGACGCTGCCCTCCCGCTGAATGCTCTCGGCCGTGGCGGGATGGCTGAAGAAGCCCAGGAAGGTCTCCGCGTCCGCCCCGAAGGCCTTCTCCGCGTAGGCCTTGAGGCTCGCCTCGTCCTCCGCCCGGGGCGCGTGGATGAACTCGGAGGAGGTGTGCCCCAAGAGCACCGGCACCGGCAGGCAGGCCGGATCCCGGAACCACTGCTGGCTGGGCCGGAGGGAGAAGCGCCCGTCCACCGCCTCGCCGAAGGTGCGGCCCCAGCCGTGGATGCCCTCCCACTCCAGGGCCTTGTTCCGCAGGGCCACGGCGTCGATGCGCCGGGCCTCCGCCAGGGTCCTCACCCCCAGGAAGTCGAAGAAGGCGGTTCCCCGCTTCTCCGCCTCGGCCAGGCTACTGGTCAGGCCGAAGTCAAAGGGGTAGGGCGGGGCGAAGGCGCCGCTCTGGATGATCGCGCCCCGGAAGAGGCCCCTGTTGGCCGGGCAGGTCAGCTGCGCGGAGACGCTCATGCCGCCGGCGGACTGCCCGCCGATGGTGATCCGCTCCGGGTCGCCGCCGAAGGCCGCGATGTTCCGCTTCACCCAGCGGGTGGCCGCCTGCTGATCCAGGAAGCCGAAGTTGGCCGGGGCCTCCGGCGCCTCGGCGGTGATCTCCGGGTGGCAGAGGAAGCCGAAGACGTTGACGCGGTAGTTGACCGTGACCACCACGATCCCACGCCGGGCGATGCGCTCGCCGTCGAACTCCATCTCCGCGCTGTAGCCCACCTGCAGGCCGCCGCCAAAGTACCAGACGAAGACCGGCAGGTCCTTCCGCCCGTCCGCCGGGGCCCAGATGTTCAGGGTCAGGCAGTCCTCCCCCATCGGGATCTCCCGGTCCACATGCCACTCCCGGTCATAGAGGTTCTTCGGATCGGCGCTGATGGGCGCCTGCATCGGGATCGGCGAGAAGCGGAAAGCCTTGAAATCGCCCTCCCAGTCCGGGCAGGGCTGGGGCGCGCGCCAGCGGTTCTCGCCCACCGGGGCCGCCGCGTAGGGGATGCCCTTGTAGCTGGTGATGCGGGGGTCCGCCGCCGGCAGGCCCTCCACCCAGCCGTTCTCCACATGGACATGTCGGATCATGGCTCGTCGCCTCCTCAATTAGGTTCCCTGTCTGAGCGTCTCGCAGACGCGGTAGAAGACATCCTTGTACTGCAGCTTCAGGTCCAGCAGGCCGCCGTAGGGGCTGTTGAGGTTGTAGACATAGTTGCCCTTGGGCGCGTTGGTGTCCGTCAGGCCCCAGATGGAGACCGCCTTGAGGGGCGCGTCCCCCTCCCGGTTCACGCCCATCAGCGTCCGGAACAGGCAGACGTAGTAGTCCGCGTGCCGCTCCGCCTGGTCCAGCTCGAAGTTCCGCACCGCCATCTCGGTGATCTGCACCTCGTAGCCCGCCGCCGCGTAGTTGCGGATCGCCTCCCCGATCATCGGGATCAGGCTGTCGTCCAGGCAGCCATCCTGATCGCCGTAGCCGCCGATGTAGCCCTGCATGCCGATGCCGTCCACCAGGCGGCGGGGGTTCCCCGCCCCGTCCTGCGCGTAGCTGTCCACGCTCTGGGCCAGCGCGAGGATCGCCTGGGCCTTCTCGGGGTAGAAGGCGTTGTAGTCGTTGTAGTAGAGCTTCACGTCCGCGCCGAGGGCCTCCACGGCGTTGCGGGCGTAGAGGAAGGCCTGGGCCACGTAGTCCTCGCCCATGTACTCGCGGAAGAGATTCGGCGCGCCGGAGCGCAGGGTGCGCAGGTGGCGCGGATCCGCCGGGTCGAACTCCCCGGCGCTTTCGCCCACCGCCTCGTTCACCACGTCCCAGCAGTAGACCACGCCGGGGAACTTCTCCTCGAAGTGGGTCACGACTTGCGTGATGTAGTACTCCGTCCGCTGCCGGATGGTCTCCGGGTCGGCGTAGGGCTTGGCCGGGTCGTAGCCCTCGTGGAAGTACCAGTCGCACATGTAGGCGTCCCAGACCAGCACGTGGCCCCGCACGCCGATGCCGTTCTCCTGGGCCCAGGCCACCATCTTGTCCGCCATGGCATAGTTCATCACCGGCATGCCGTCCGCCGCCCGGCGGGAGGCCCGCTCGTCCAGCAGGGAGTAGGCCTTCATCTCGTTGGTGGCCGTAAGGCTGTTGAAGTGGCTTTTCAGCATATTCAGATATTTCGCATCCCGCAGCTGATTGAAGGACAGCGGCGCGCCCAGCTTAAAGCCATAGGGCGCCGCCAGCGCATACATGGGCTCCACGTCCGTCTCCCCCTCCCCCAGCGCCCACGCCGGGCAGGCCGTCACGATCATCATCAGCGCCAGCAGCGCTGTCCAGGCTCGTCTCATCTGCGATTACTCCTTTGCGGTGTCATACTCAAAGCGGGTGAAGCGGGCCTCCCCGCCGGTCTGCTCGGTGGCCTGGCAGAACAGGCCCGTCCGCACCCCCGCGAAGTGGCCCAGGTCGAAGGTCACCTTGTGCGGCTGCGTGTTCAGGGTCCGCCAGCCCTCCCCCTCCCGGACGGCGCAGTAGACCCAGTCCCGCATGTTCTCGAAGTTGTAGGTCAGGCGGAGGGTCGCCTCCCCCTCCCAGGGGCAGACCGTCACCGGCTCCGCGCCCTCGGCCTGCCAGCCCAGGAAGAGCCCCTCCTCCGTCCGGGTCAGATAGACCGCCAGCCAGTCCACCTGCAGCGCGCACAGCCCCGCCCGGTCCCCGGGCTGCAGGCCGCTGCCGTCCACCGTGACCGTGACCGACGTCCGGGGCCAGGTGGAGCGCACCGTCAGCATATTCGGGCTGCGCAGGATGTTCCGCGCCCGATACACGGTCCGCAGGGTCAGCGCCCCATCTCCCATGGTCCAGCCCTCCGGCTCCGGCATGTGGTTCCACTCCCACATGGCCGCCGGCTCCTGTCCCTGGAAGTCGTCGTCCGCCGCGAGCGGCGCGTAATCATAGCCGGGGCGGGTCGTCAGGTTGACCGCCTCCGGCGGGACTTTGCCGTTCACGCCGAGGATCGGCTTTCCTTCGTCCCAGCGCAAGGGCACCAGCACCGGGATGCGGCCCACCGCGCCCCGGTCCTGGAAGAGCACCGCGAACCAGCGCCCGTCCGGCGTGTCCACGATGCCGCCCTGGGCCACGCCCTGGCCGCAGTAGCCCAGGTCGTCGTTGAGCACGACGCCGCCGGTGAAGGTCCCCTCCAGGCTGTCCGACGAGAGGCAGGTCTCCACCCGCCGCCAGACGCTGGCCAGGGAGTGGATGGTGAAGAGATCGTACCGATCCCCCACCTTCTCCAGGTGGGAGCCCTCGTAGCCGAGGTTCGGCTCCACATGGCTCCGGGCGATGACCCGGTTCAGCCCGCCGGGCTGGAGCCCGGTCAGCTCCGGGTTCAGCTCCGCCAGATGGATCTCCGTGTTCCCCCAGGCGATGTAGGCCTTCCCGTCCGTGTCGAAGAAGAGGGACGGGTCGTGGTAATAGCCCGCGATTTTCTGCTTCGTCCAGGGGCCCTGCTCGATGTCCTCCGTCTGATAGAGCCAGGTGGTGTGCGTGTCCGCGGTCGTGAAGACGAGATAGAACCGGCCCTCGTGGTACCTCAGGCTCGGGGCCCACATGCCCCGCCCGTAGCAGTTTTTGCCCGAGGTCAGGCGGCGCAGGGGCTCCCCGTCGATCTCGTCGAAGACACGGCCGCAGATCTCCCAGTGGAGCAGGTCATGGGAGCGGAGCAGCACACCGCCGGGAAAAAAATGCATCGTCGTGGAGGCCATGTAGTAGGTGTCGTCCACGCGGATCACCGAGATATCCGGAAAGTCGCTGGCGGTCAGGAGGGACGGTCCCTTCACCACCGCGCTCGCCGGGTGAAACTGCCAGCGGTCCAGCTGGGTTCCCGCCTGGCTGAAGCGGAAGTAGAGGTTGTGGACGCCGGTCACCGCCTCGGGCAGGGCGAAGAGCATGGTCTGCCAGTCCTTCGCCGCGGGCAGATCGAATTCCGCGGCCGGGGCCGCGTCAAGGCTGTCCAGCAGCACGGCCACCTTGCCGTCCTCCGCGCCGCGCCAGCGCAGCGTCACGGCCAGCGCGCCCTCGTCCCCGAAGTCCGCCCGGCTGAGACCGATCCAGCCGCCCGCCGCCGCGCTCTCCAGCGCGAGCCCGCAGGAGGCATCCGTCGTCTCCGGGACCCGCATCCCGGCCATGGACGCGGCGGTCTCCGCCTCCGTCTCCCGGTACGGGTCGAAGGCCTTCACCTGCGCGACGCCCTTCATCGTCCCGGCGGAGAGGGCCGGCAGGCCGTCCTCGCCCAGCTTCAGCGCGTCGATGAAGGTGGAGCGGTAGCCCGCGTTCCACCCCAGATCCCGGTCCACCGTCGCCGCGTGGTAGGCGATGTACCACTGATCCCGGAAGCGGAACATGCAGTGATGGTTATTCCCGCCCACGCCGAAATAGCTGCCCGGGTTCTTCAGCACCCGGCCCGCGTAGGTGAAGGGCCCCAGGGGGTGGTCGGAGGTCATATAGACGATCTCCCCGCTGTAGAAGCCCTGCTCGCTGCCCGTTCCGGGGACCTGGAAATTGCTGCAGTAGGAGTAGAGATAGGTGTCGCCGATCCGGTTGATCCCGGAGTCCTCGAAGAGCCAGGGCGCGTCGATCGCCACCGGGTCGCCGTCGAGGCTGATCATATCCGCCCCGAGCTTCACCGCCCGAGCCGTGCCCGGGGCCGCCGCCTTGCCGTCGGGGATGCCACCGCCGAAATAGAGATAGGCCGAGCCGTCCTCGTCCACCAGCACCGCCGGATCAAACAGCCAGGTGACCGAGGCGCAGGTCGGGGTCGCCCGGCTGATCAGCGGCTTCCCCAGCGGGTCGGTGAAGGGGCCGGTGGGGCTGTCTGAGGTCAGGACGCCGATCCCGCCCGCGCTGTTGGCGAAGTACAGAAAAAAAAGGTCGCGGCCGTCGATGTTCTTCCAGGCCGCGCAGGGCGCCCAGGAGTTGTTGGCCCACTTCGCGGCGCCCTCCCGGCCCGCGGCCTTCACCGCGCCGTGGTCCTGCCAGTTGACCAGGTCGTCGGAGGAGAGCACGCGCAGGGTGTTGATGTTGCCGTAGGTGTTGGTCTGCACGGAGCCGTCCATGCCATAGACGGGCTCGTCGCCGGTCATGTAGAGATAGACCCGGTCGCCGTAGACCATGGCCCAGGGGTCCGCCCCGAAGGACTGCACCGCCACCGGGTTGTGCTGCGCCAGGGGCTTGAGCTCCCGGACCTCCCCCGCCTCGGAGGAGGCGGGGGCGTCCAGGTGGAGCTTCTCGATGGCGTCCCGCAGGCGGGTTTCCGAGCCCATGGTCGGAATGTTGGGGTCCTGCAGCACGCCGAAGAAAGCCGGCTTGGGCAGATACTTTCTGTCGAAGAGCAGCGGATAGGCCTTGCCCTGGGCATTGCTGAGCCAGGTGGTGGCGTCGGTCAGGCCCCAGAAGGTGACGCTCCCGATGTCCACGCCCGCCTTCTCCCGCAGCCGCCGGAGCATGGCGAAGAGATTGCGGTAGCGCACCGCCAGCTGCATCTGGGCCATCACGCTGTTGTCCCGCACGCTCACGTCCAGCTCGGTCACGTGGATCGTGATGCCCAGGCTGGCGTAGGTGGTCAGGGCGTTCTCGTAGTCCATGGTGGAGGGCGAGTCGATGCCGATGTGGCTCTGCATCCCCAGGCCGTCCAGGTTGCCCTGCTCCTTGATCTTCTTGAGCAGGTTGCGGATGGGCCCGATCTTGTTCTTCTGGTAGCAGTTGTAGTCGTTGTAGAACAGCTTCTGCTCCGGGTCGGCGTACTTGCGGGCGAAGGCGAAGGCCAACTCCACAAAATCGTCGCCCACGGTCTGATACCAGAGGCTGTCCGTCCGCAGGCCGTCGGGATGGCCCTGGGCCGGCTCGATGGCCTCGTTCACCACGTCCCAGGCGTAGACGATGCCCGGATAGTTCGTGTTGATCCAGGTCATCATGTCGCAGATGTAGTTCTCCATCCGCCGGACGATCCTGTCCCGGTCCGCCAGGGGCGCGTCGGGGCTGTTGTCCCAGTCCTCGGTGAAGAACCAGCGCGGCACCTGGGAGTGCCACACGAGGGTGTGGGCCCGCATCTTCAGCCCGTTCTGCTGGGCGAAGGTCAGGGCCGTCTTGGCCGCGGAGAAGCGCAGGGACACCCGGTCCGGGTCCCCGGCCTGCAGGGTGGCCTGGCGGTCCATGGTGGAGTCCGCCTTCATCTCGTTCTCGCAGGTGATGGAGTTGAAGTGGGTGAGTACCGTCTCCCGGGCCGTCTTGTTCTGGAAGAGGTTGCCGGGCATGGCCACGCCGATCAGGAAGTCGTCCTGATAGAAATCCTTCAGGCTCGGCAGGGTGCCGTCGGCCAGATACTGTTCATACGCGCTCATGGTACTCTCCCCGCTGGACAGGGCCGGGCCGCAGACCAATGCCAGGATCAGTCCGAGGCACAGCGCCGCTCTGATGGTGCGCAAGCGATCGCCTCCGTATCATCGGTTCAAAGGAAAGGGGCGGGATGGGAAAGCCCGCATCCCGCCCCGAAGGTTTCAGGTTTCGTTCAGGTCATCCGATGTGGATCAGTCGCCGTTGGCGGCATCCACATAGGCCTGCCAGGTGCCCATCATGGACTCCACCTTCTCGGCGGGGGTCATGGCCTGCGCGTACACGTCCCAGTAGAAGTCGGGGCCGCCGTCGAAGCCGGGCACCAGCGAGGTGATGGCGACCACCTGGTGCTCGGGCTCGAGCATCATGCTGATGGTTTCGTCCACCGCGCGGTCGTCGCGATAGGCATTGTAATAGGCGGTCTTCCAGGCGTCGTCATCCTCGTAGCCGGGGGTGGGCTGAGTGAAGAGGTTGTAGGCGAAGGCGATCTTCCAGGCGCGGTCCGCGTCGTAGCAGGCGGGGATCACGTACACGTTGTCGGTGGGGGCGTGGACATAGGTCTCCATCCGGGGTCCCTTGGGGAACATGACGAAGCCGAAGTCGTCCTCCATGTCGGCCAGGGAGCTCTTCCAGTAGTCCTCGTGCACCTCCAGGGCCACTTCGCCGTTCTTGAAGGCGGCCTCGAAGTAGTTCCACTCAGCGCCCTCGGGGGCGGGCATCTCGTACTTCTTGATCATCTCGACGACCCAGTTGGCGGCCTCCATGAAGGCGTCGCTGCCGGCGGTCACGGAGAACTTGCCGTTCTCGTCCATGGCGAAGAAGTCCGCGCCGTTGGAGTTCAGCGCCGCGGGGAACAGATGGGCGGAGAAGCTCATCATGGCATAGCGGTCGGTGACGCCGTCGTTGTCGGTGTCGCGGGTCAGCTTCGCGCAGAGCTCCTCGAACTTGTCCCAGGTCCACTCGCCGCTGGCCTGCCAGTTGTACAGATCCTCAGGATCGATGCCGGCTTCGGTCAGGAGGCGCTTGTTGAAGAACACGCCCTTGCGGGGCTCGGCGTCCTGCGCGCGCATGCCGAAGACGGAGTCGCCCTTGGTGGTCAGCTTCTTGATGTTGGCGTTCCACTTGTCCTGGCTGAAGTCCAGGCAGTCGAGGGAGCCCAGGTCATAGAACAGGCCGGAGCGCATGGGGGCGGAGATGGTCTCGTACCGCATGGCCCAGACATAGTTCTCGTCGCCGCCGTTGGTGGCGAAGTTGTTGAAGTCCTCGGGGCAGCTGGACCAGGTGGTATCGGCGCGGGTGCGGATGGTGAAGTTGTAGGTCTTCTCCAGCCACAGCCGATACTCCTTGGTGGCCTCGGCGGAAGCCGTCTCGGGCTCGTCGTCGTGCCAGTCGTGAGACCAGTGCTCGTTGATGATGATTTCCATGCCGCCCAGGTCGATCACCTTGCCGTCGGCGTCGCGCAGGATCTCCACGCCGTCCTCGGCATAGGGATTCTCGGGCTCCTCCGCCAGGGCGGACACGCAGCTCAGCACCATCATGGCGGCGAGCAGGAGAGCAAGCAGTTTCTTCATAGGGGTACCTCCTTTTTATTTTCAGGTCCTTCCTGGACCTGTTGGAACAAAAGTGGGAACCGGGGTTACATCTTCATGCCGCTGGTGGAGATGCTCTCCACGAAGCTTTTCTGGGCGAAGAGGTAGACCAGCAGGAGCGGGGCGACCACCATCAGGGTCGCGGTCGAGACGAACTGCTGGCGGCGTCCAAGGGACGTCTGGATGCCCAGCTGCGTCGAGAAGTAGTTGCCGATCCGGTCCGCGATGCCGGAGACCTGCATCGACAGGAGGGTGTTGCCGCCCAGGAACAGGCGGGCGTAGAAGGTGTCCGTCCACTGCCAGACAAAGGCGAAGAGCAGGCAGGAGACGATCACCGGCACCGCCTCCGGCAGGATCACCTGCCAGAAGGTGCGGAACACGGAGCAGCCGTCCACATAGGCCGCCTCCTCCAGCGACTGGGGCACGCTGGCGAAGAACTGCCGGAGCATGAAGATATACAGCCCATTCTTCAGACCCATGCAGGTGATGCTCATCAGGTAGTAGGGGATCGACGAGCCGCGCAGGTTCAGCGCCTCGCCCTTGTTGAACAGCTTCACGATGCCGAAGATATCGAAGTAGCGGAAGCGCAGGTAGAGGGAGGTGGAGATGGTCTGGGGCGGCACGATGATGATCAGGATCACCGCCGCGAACCAGAGCTTTTTCAGCGGGAACTCGAAGCGGCCGAAGCCGTAGCCCACCAGCGTGCACGCCGCCACCTGCAGCACCGCCACCAGCACCGAGATCCAGAGGGTGTTGAGCAGCGCCTTGGGATAGTAGATCTGCTCGGAGGTGATGCGGTAGTTGTCCAGGGTCACGTGCCGCGGAATGGCCGTGATCGAGGAGTCGTACAGATCCCGCTCCTCCATCAGGCTCACCGACAGCTTGTCCAGAATCGGGTGCAGGATCAGGAAGCAGATGGCGAACAGCAGCAGGAACCGGAAGAATTTGTAGGCCTTGCTGCGGGCCTCCCGCCGGAGCAGATACCCGTGGGAGCGGCGGTTCCGCTCCCAGAAGGAGGGAAGCTGGTGGCCCTCGATGACTTGCTTACTCATAGGATCCCACCACCCCCTTGGACACGATCAGCGAAGCGATGCCGATAATGACGATGACCACCGCGAAGTAGATCCAGGCCATGGCCGAGGCGAAGCCGTAGTCCATGTTGATGACCATGGTCTCGTTGATCTTGGTCATGACCTCGTTGTCCGTCTTCATGAAGAAGTCGATGACCGAGTAGATGATGTTGACGATCAGCAGCGGGCTGATCAGCGGGAAGGTGATCTTCCAGAAGGACTCCCAGCGGGTGCAGCCCTCCATGTCCGCCGCCTCGTACAGGCTCCCGGGGATGCCCTGCAGGCCGGTCAGGAAGACGATGATCTGCAGGCCCGAGGCCATGACGATGTCCTGCACCTCGCTGATGACCTGCCCCACCACGTCCAGGATGCCCGTGCCGAGCCCCGACAGCCGCAGGATGTTCATCACGCTGTCCGAGAGCTGGAAGCTGGCGTTGTCCTGGATCGCGGACTGGATGGACTGCATCAGGGAGTTGTTGGTCTCCAGGCCCACCAGCACGCCCGAGGAGAGGATCACCGGCAGGAAGAAGATCGCCCGGACGAAGGCCCGGCCCTTGAACTCCTGGTTCAGGATGATCGCGATCATCAGCGAGATGACCAGGATCGCGATGGTGTGCGTGACGATGCGGAAGATCTCGTCCGACATCAGCTTGTTGAACTCAGGGTCGACCGTGAAGGCCTTGGAGTAGTTCGCGATGCCGATGAAATTGGGGTGGAAGCCCGCGGCGTCGATATCCACCTGGCAGAAGCTCATCCACAGCGAGTGGAACAGCGGCCAGACCAGGAAGGCCAGGAAACCGACGATGAAGGGCAGGATGAAGAGATAGCCGTAGATCGCCCGGTGGGTACGGACGTTCAGATGCCGCCCGCGCGCTCTCGCTCCGCTCACGGTGTTCCCTCCTTCCTGACCAGATAGCTCCGGGCGGGAACCTTCACGCCGTCCGTCTCCGCCTCGGCGTAGCCGTAGTTGACGAGGACCTGCCGCCCGTTCTCATAGGTGACCACCGAGACGCTCCCCTCCCGGCGGAAGTCGGTGATGGGCACCCGGTTGAGATCCCCCAGGCCCTCCATGTAGCTGCGCCAGATGGACAGCGCCTTGTCGTAGACCAGGCTGATGTCCGCGCCGTAGAAGGAGGAGTAGAAGGTGCTCTGCAGCTCCTGGGCGCTCTCGGCGCTGAAGGTGAAGCTGAGGCCGGCGCCGGACTCCGCCGACTGCAGGAGCAGCGTCTCCCAGTCGTCCGAGAGGTTCAGGGAGGAGCCGGTGAAGTTGGCCAGCCCGTGGATCGCCGTCGGGTAGAAGGGCACATAGTAGTCGATGATGCCGTAGTTGCCGCCGTCGAAGTCCAGATCCACCGCCAGGTTGCTCACCGGCAGGGCGAAGTCGAAGCCCTTGTGGGTCAGCACCTTCTGCCCCTTCTCCGAGGCGGCGCGCATGATCTGCTGGTGCAGCGCCAGGCTCTGCGCCCGGGTCACCCAGTGCTTACGGTCATAGTCGGCGGAGAGCATGCTGCCCACGTCGCGGTAGGCGATGCCGGCGGCCCCGTACTTCGCCGCCGCGTCCGAGAGGACGCCGGCGTGCTTCTCCATCAGGGCCGGCTTGAGCAGCCAGTAGGAGTCGGTCGCGGTGTCCGGGCCATACCAGATGGTGGAGTAGTCCCGCAGCTCGATGTTCTCCTGGGTGGTGAACTTCGCGCTGTCCCGCACGTAGACGAAGCCGTCCAGCAAGCCGCTGTGCCGCGCGAAGGAGGTCAGGCCGTCCAGGTAGACGTCCACGCCCTGCCCCTTCGCCTTCTCCAGGAAGGCCTTCAGATCCTTCTCGCTCCCCAGCTCCGACAGGAGCCGGACCTTGTTGAGAATCTTCTGGTTGACGCCGCCGTTCATCCAGCCGGTGTAGCGGACGGAGTAGCCGTCCATGCCGTCGGCCGCCAGTCGGTCGAGAATCTCCGCGGCCTGCCGGTAGGTGGTCATGGGCACGGGCAGGAGCGTCGGGATGCCGAAGCGCTGCTGCACCTTGTCCACCGCGCCCAGCAGCTCCACGCTCACCGGCGTCTTTTCGTCCACGCGGGTGTGGTGGTCCGCGATGCCGTGCTGCAGGTAATCCCGGTAGGCCAGCGCCATGCCCGCGGCGGTGTCCGTCTCCAGGAAACGGTAGCGCTGGACGAGCTTGCCCTCCGGCAGCTGCCTCTCAAAGAGGTAGTTGGCGTTGATCGTCCGGTCCGAGACGTCGTAGGGATCGCCGTGGACGAGGGTGAAGGTGTTGTAGACCGTGTTGTAGGAGGTGTAGCGCTCCGCGATGTCCGCCGAGACGCCCGCCCAGGGCGCGCCGTCCTCGATCAGGCAGAGGAAGGAGGCGCCGTTGCGCGAGATGCCGAAGGCCGGGAAGGAGCAGCTCGTCTCGCTGGTCACCTGCGTCCGCAGCGTGGCCCAGTCCCAGCCGTAGAGGTTGCCGTAGTAGGGGTTCTGGTCCGTCTTGTGGTTGGTGAAGCGGATGACGCCGCCGTTGCCGTCCGGCACCAGCAGGAAGCCCTCGTCCTCCATGTGTCCCGCGCCGAAGGCCGGCAGGACCGAGAGGGAGATGATCGGATAGCCGCTGTTGTAGGCGATCTCCTCCAGCGGCACGGTCACCACCAGGTCGTTCTCCTCCAGGGTGAAGAGCAGGGAGACGTTGAAGACCGCCGTCGCTGGCGCGCTCGCCTGCGCGCAGCGGGAGAGGTCGTATTCATAGTCCTCGTGGGTGTAGCCCGCCGCCTCGAAGTAGCCCTCCAGCTTCAGCTTCACGTGGTCCTTCACGTTGCTGCGGAGGATGTACATCGTGTTCTCCGCCAGGTCCGGATAGTTCGCCAGCAGCTCCTCCGGGTTGTCCTTGCTCTTCAGGCTGTCCAGGCTCTTCTTCTCGTAGTACTCCTTCAAGTCCCGGACCTGCTTCTTCTCCATGTTGGCGGTGAAGCTGTCCAGCCGGGTCTCGGTGATGGCCGGGGGCACGATGTAGGTCCGGCTGATCTTGCCGACGGAGAAGTTGACGCGCACCGCGTTCTCCTCCGGCACGACCTCGTAGACCTGGTTGGTCACGCTGAACTCGTTGCTGGTCAGCATGGTCTTCATGCCGGTGGAGAGGCTGTAGTTGAGGGTGATGTCGGACTTCATCCGGTTTTTCTCCACCGGGAGGGCGATGGGATCGCTGTCCGCGTCCGGCGGAGAGGAGTACCACACCGCCCCGCTGCGCTTGTCGGTCACCGTGAAATGGGTCGTGGTGGGATCCAGCTCGAAGCGCAGATGGTCGTTCTCCAGCACGCAGCTCGTCTCCAGGCCGTCGTAGCCGTAGGTTTCCACCACATTCGCCGTCTCCTCCTCCTCGGGGGAGAACAGCGGGATAAAGACCTTCCAAACCAGCAGGCCGAGTGCGATGAGCAGGACCGCCCACACGATGATGGTGCGAATCCAATTCCGCCGCTTGCCCATGGGCGCTCCTCCTCTCAGTTCAGTCTGAAATTGATCTCCTTGTACAGGGAGATGAAGTAGCCGATGCCGTCGCCCACCAGGGTGAGGAACAGCAGCAGCAGGAAGATCACGACCGCCATCGCCAGCACCGTCATCACGAGGAAGAGCAGGGTCTTCCCCAGGGAGTAGTCGTGGATCTGGATCATGCCGCAGACGAGCAGCAGCGCGGACCAGATCGTCGTGAAGGTGCTGATCACACTGTAGAAGCTCCCCTCCTCCAGGGTGATCACGTTGCTCAGCGGGATGATGATCAGCGCGCCGATGATGTAGGGCACCAGGGCGTAGGCCGTGGCGATGTAGACGTCCTTCAGCGTGCCCTTGCCGTCAAAGAGCGTGGTCAGGCCCCAGTTGCAGACGCAGTAGATGCCCAGGGGCATCAGCAGGGAGATGCACTGCTGAAAGATGTTGACCTTCGGCCAGTAGACCCGGAGGAACATCATGTTCGTGTGCTGCAGGGTGAACAGCCGCGTCAGCAGCAGCATGATCACGAAGAAGTTGGCCGCCGCCACCGTCCCGCGGTGCTCGTGGGTCAGATCCCAGAAGCCGTCGAAGGGGTGGAACATGACGTAGCCGCTGTACCGCACGGAGGCGAGAAACCGCTTCCACCAGGCGGACTCGATCAGGGGGCGGCTGAGCGCCGATTTGCGTGTGCTCATGACGCCTGCTTCACCTCCCATATGACCTTGCGGATCCTCCGCCACAGGGGCGGCGCCACCAGGAGGACCGCCACCGCCGCGAAGATCAGGCCGATGTTGTCCTCCACGATCTCCATGCGCCGCAGCCGCCAGGCCTCGGAATAGTTCTTCCGGTCGAGGGCGGTCTTGAAGTAGCGCATGGCGTCCTCGTATTTCTCCTCCTGCAGGAGGGCGCGGCCGATGCCCACGTAGGCTGAGTCGAAGTTGCCGTTCTGGGCGAGCACCTTCGTCCAGGAGGCCGCGGAGGCCTCGTACTCGCCCCGGCGGTACTCGCCGATGGCCTGGTAGACCAGCTGGCCGTACTCTGTCGGCGTCATCACCGTCAGGGAGCCCGCCTCGTCGAGGATCAGCAGCTCCAGCCCCATGTGCTCGATGGCCACCGGCCGGTTGAAGAAGCCGTCCGAGTTACCCACGCCGCCGAAGGCCCAGAGCAGGTTCCCCTGCTGGTCATAGCCGAAGATCCGGTTGTGGGTGGAGTCGAGGACCATGTAGATGTCGTCCTGCAGCACCGTCACATCCACAAACTTGCTCGGGCCGCTGTTGGTGATGTTGGTGTTGCCCGGCGCCCACTGCAGGTCGCCGATGACGTAGCTGGAGCCGTTCTCCACGAGGATGTTGTCGCCGATGGCGTTCAGGCGGCGCACCGGCTCGGCCTGGCCGGAGCGCAGGTCGTTCTCGCTGAAGGTCCGGGTCACCACGTAGAAGAACCCGTCCTGGTCCAGAGCCACGTTGTCGTACTCCGTGGGGACAAAGGCCTCCTGCTGCGCCCGCTGCTCCTTGGTGGACAGGAGGCGCCAGATGCTGTCGTACCAGGTGTAGCGGACCTTGCTCGCGCCGATATAGCCGGTGAAGGAGCCGTCCGCCTCGAACTTGATCAGGCCCTTGTTGACGTTCTGCGCCAGGGCGTAGACCCGGCCGGAGACGTCCGCCACCAGCTTTTTCGGCAGGAAGCTGACGCTCTGGTCGAAGGTGGCGTCCGTGGGCTTGGTGAAGGAGAGCTTCCAGTTCAGATCCCGGTCCAGCCGCACGACCCGGTTGTTGTTGAAGTCGGCGATGAACAGGTCCCCCTCCTCCGTGACATAGATGTCGCGGGGGCTGGAGAAGGTCAGCGGCGAGGTGTCGCCCTGGAAGGCGTCGATCACCCGCACCACCTCCGCGCTGCTGTCGGTCAGCCGCAGCTGGAGCACCCGGTTGTTGCCGGTGTCGCAGATGTAGATGTCCTCGCCCCGGACGAAGAGGCCCTGGGGCGCCTTCAGCCCGCCGGGGATGCCCAGGGAGCCGCCGGAGATCATCAGCCGGGCGCGGTAGGCGTCCGGGGACTCCCGCATGTCCTCCCAGTAGTCGTAGGTATAGGTGTAGGCGTACTCATAGCCGTCCACCGCCGCCAGCGCGGCGGGGGCCGCCAGCAGGCCAAGGAGCATGAAGGCCGCCGTGAGCGCAAGCAGTTGTCTCATCCCGCTCACCTCTCAATCCTTCAGGCCGGAGGAGGCCATGGTTTCCAGAATCTGGCTCTGGGAGAAAATGAATGTGATGATGGGCACGATCATGACCACCACGATGACCGCCATCGCCTGGCCCGTGCGGGCCACGCCGCCGGCCTGGATCTGCTGCAGGGCGTAGACCAGGGTCTTCTTGCCCTCGGAGTAGATGACCGCCGAGGCGCGGGTGTTCCACAGGCCCTGCACCGAGAGGGTGATCAGCGTCAGCCACGCGGGCTTGACGTTGGGCATCACGATGGACCAGAAGATGCGGAACTCCTTCGCGCCGTCGAGCTTGGCGGACTCGATCAGGGAGATGGGCAGGCCCTCCATGAACTGCTTCATCAGGAACAGGCCCATGGGCGCCGCGAAGGCCGGCAGCACGATCGACCAGATGGTGTCGATGATGTGCAGGTGGCTCATGGTGATGTAGTTCGGGATCGCGGTCACGTAGCCGTTGAACATCAGCGCCACCACGACGATGTTGAAGAAGGTGCGCCCGCCGGGGAAGTCGTACTTCGCCAGAACGAAGGCCGCCATCGACGCGATGAGCAGGTGTCCGAAGGTGCCCAGCACCGTGATGACCACCGTGTTCAGCAGATACCGGCTGAAGGGCACCCAGCTCTGACCCATGGTCACCGTCAGGTCGGCGAAGTTGTCCAGCGTGGGGTGCCGCGGGAAGAGCGTCGGCGGGAAGCGGAACAGCTCGTCCAGCGGCTTGAGCGAGCTGGAGATGGCCAGCACCAGGGGCAGGGCCATGATGCAGGCGACGATGACCAGCATCAGCCAGATCAGAATATCGCCCGCGATGGAGCGGTTTGGGCGGCGCTTGCGCCCGCTGACCGCCTTCATGTGATGGGCGGAGGCCTGGTTGGTTACGCTCATGTGCCCACCCTCCTCAGCGCGTTCTGGATCAGCTTGTTGCAGAGGATCATCACCAGGAACAGGAGCGTGGCGATGGCGGAGGCGTAGCCCATCTCAAAGCGGGTGTAGCCGTAGTCGAACAGGTGGACGACGACGGTGTGGGCCGCGTAGTCCGTGGAGGGGAAGCCCGCCAGCGCCATGGGCACGTCGGCCACGTTGAAGGACTGGGTGATGGCCATCACCGCGCCGAAGAGCAGCATCGGCTTCATGTTCGGGAGGGTGATGTAGTACAGCTCCTGCCAGCGGTTGCGGATGCCGTCCACGTAGCCGGCCTCGTACTGGCTGCGGTCGATGCCCTGCAGGCCCGCGACGAAGGCCAGGAAGCCCGTGGACATGCTCATCCAGAGGATGATGAAGATCAGCACCGGCATGATGGTCGCCGGGTTGGAGAGCCACAATTCCGGCGTGTGGATGATGCCCAGCTTCATCAGGATCGCGTTGAACCAGCCGTAGGCGTCGCCCCGGAAGATCATGGAGAAAACCGAGTAGGCGTTGCCGGAGATGGAGGGCGCGTAGAAGACCAGCACGGCGAAGGTGCGGACCCAGCGGGGCAGCTCGTTGATGAACCAGGCGAAGCCGAAGGACAGGATGTAGCCCACCGGGCCGGTGATCACGGCGATGAGGAAGGTGTTCTTCACCGCGGTGAGGAAGACGTCGTCCTGGAGAATCAGGTTCGTGTAGTTCTGGATGCCGATGAAGCGCGCGGGCTCGAGGATGTTGTAGTAGGTGAAGGAGTAGAAGATCGAGGAGAGCATCGGCAGGATATAGAACACGAAGAAGAGGATCGCGTAGGGCAGCAGGAAGGCATAGCAGACCTTCATCCGCTTCGCCCGATCCCAGGCGTAGATCGCGTTGCGCTTGCGCAGCGCCGCATACTTCCCGAAGAAGCCGCTCATTGGTTATCCCTCCCTTCCCTTTATTCCACCAGCAGGCCGAACTCCCGGCGTTTCTTGTCGATCTCCTCGTTGATGGTCCGGGCGTACTCCGTCAGCGTCTCGCGGCGGTCCGTGTGCTCGTTGATGATCTTGCGGATCGCGTTGGTCAGGTGGCGGTTGGTGTAATAGCCGCCGGCCACCTCGCGGAAGCCCACGGCCCAGGCCATCTGCTCGCGGATCACCTTCAGCTGGCTCTCGCTCCAGGGGAGCTGCTCGATGGCCTTGCGGTTGGCGGTGGCATAGCGGGCGGAGGAGCCCAGCAGGCTCTCCATCTCGCGCCCGAAGCGCACCTGGGACTCGGCGGAGACCCACCATTTCATGAAGGTCCAGCCGTTCTGCTTCACCTTCTCGTCGTCGGTGGCAATCATCATGCAGCAGGCGCCCTGGGAGTGGCCGCGGTGGTCGATGTAGGGCTGGCCGTTCGCGTCCACCCGCTCCGTGCCGGGCAGCACGGCGATGTCCCACAGGCCGCGGATCTCCGGCGCGGAGACCATCAGCGTGTTGAAGATCGTGTAGTCGAAGACGCCCATCACCATCTCGCCGGAGCGGAAGCGGCTCAGGAAGTCGAAAACCACCGGCAGGCCGTAGTCGTTGTAGAGCGAGGTGTAGGTCTCGAAGGCCTTGACGCCGGCCTCGCTGGTGATGACGGTCCGGGTGCCCGCCTCGTTGTAGATCGCGCCGTCCCGCTGGTAGAGCATGGCGTAGTAGGTCGCCAGGTTCGGCGCGACGATGTCCGGATAGGGGATGCCCACGCTCAAGTTCGCGCCCTGAATGGTGGGGAGCATCGCGATCAGCTCGTCCCAGGTCTCCGGCGGCTGCAAACCATAGTCGGCCAGGATGTCCGAGCGGTAGAAGAGCACGTTGCACAGCTGGGTCTCCGGGAGGGCCCAGATGCCACCCTCGAAGTTGAAGGCCGTGTAGGCGCTGGGATAGAAATCGCTGAGCACCTCGTCGATATCGTCGAACTGGCGCAGATCCTCGATGGCGTGGCGCAGGGCGTAGTTGACCGGGTTCCAGGAGTCGGTGGAGAGCACCACGTCCGGGCCGTTGCCCGCCACGACCGCGTTGAGCAGCGCGCCGGGGTCGACCAGCTTAACGTTGACCGGGATGCCGGTGCTGGGCGTGAAGGTGTCGTCCACCATGGTCTTGAGGATCGTGGACTGGTCGCGGCCCGTGAGGATCCACACGTCCAGCGCATCCACACCCTCGTAGACGTTGCCCAGGGAGTCGTAGTTGACCGTATAGCTGGAGATCAGGGAGCGCACCTCGTGCACCGCCTTGTCGAAGAAGTTCTCGGACTCGAAGGCCAGGCGCGCGCCGTCCGCGGAGACCGTGATCTTGTCCACGTCCAGCTTGATCTCGCTCAGGCTCTGCATCGAGGTGCCCAGGGCCGTGATGTTGTCCTTGAAGTTGGTGAAGGACTGGGTGATGCGGGAGGGGTCCTCCACGAACTCCTCCAGCTGCACCGCCAGGGTCTGGACCGAGGCGATGCGGTCGTTCTTCTGTCCGGTCACCGCGACCATGTCGTCCACGAGGCGGTAGAGCACCTTGCTCTCCACGCGCATGGCCTCGACCTCCTCCGGGTAGACCTGGTCGAGCTTGTAGTCGCGGAAGTTGTCCGGCGTCGGGCCGGTCAGCACCAGAATTTTCCGGTAGATGCTGTTGAGACGGAAGATGCTGTCCTGCATCCGGGAGAGGAGCTCGCCCATCGGGCCGAGGGTCGCCTCCAGCCGCAGGGTGTGCTCGCCCGCCGTGAGATAGAAGCGGCAGGGCGCGCCGTGCTCGTCGGAGACGGTCAGGTTGTTCCAGTGGTTATTATAGTGGAAGTCGATCGTCTCCGCCTCCGCGAAGGGCACCTGTCCGTCCAGATAGAGGGTCCGGCTGGAAATGCTGCCGCGGGCGTAGTTCTGACGGCCCTTGATCGTGATGTTGTAGAAGCCGTCCTCCGGCACGGAGAAGCTCCACTGGATCCACTGCCCCGCCGAGCGCCACGGGTCGCCGCCGATATAGTTGAAGCGGGTGGCCGTCACGCTGTAGGGGTCCGTGGCCGGGGAGGAGCGGTCGTACCGGGCGTAGAGGGAGGGCGAGGAGCGCAGCTGCGCCGTCTCCCCCTGCAGCACCGTCTGCCAGTCCTTCTGGGCGTGGTCGGCGCTGGCCGCGCAGCGCTCTGCGTAGGCAGCGTAGGTCTCGGGCGCCGACGGCGCGGCGAGGGTCAGCTCGCCCAGGAGCATCGGCTCGCTCGTCGCCTCCAGCTCCAGCACGTTCTGTCCCTGCTCGAAGTAGAACAGGTAGGGCTCGGGTTCGTAGCCCATGGCGTCGCGGCAGTAGGCCGTCTGCCAGTCGAAGATCTCCGTCTGGGTCGGACGGATATCGTTTCCCTGGTTGTCCCGGCGGATCTCGCCGCTGTCCGTCCACAGGCGGGAGAAGACCAGCTGGCTCGCCCCCTCGAAGGGAATCTCGCCGTTGATGCGCAGCACCCGCTCCAGATCCACGCCCCGGGAGGGCAGGGTCAGGTAGCGCAGGCGGATCTGATACAGGCCGCCCTCGGGCACGTCGACGGTCCAGCGGCAGACGGAGCCGTTCTCCATGCGCAGGCCGCCCGCCTCGGCGTCCATCCGCACGCCCTCCGCCGCCTCCGCCGTCTCCAGCGGCACGGCAACATCCGCGGCGGCCCTGGGCGCGTCGCGGTACTGGCGGAGGTAATCCTCATAGCGGCTCTCCTGGCCCTTGCCGGCCAGCTGCGCGTCCAGATCCTCCCCCGCGTATTTCTCGGTAAAGTGCTCGGTTCCGGAGGTCAGGGTAAACCACAGAACGAGAACGACAGCCACGACGCCGAGAATGATCCACTTGCGCCAGGCTGCCAGGCTCGCTTTTTTCACTGTACAACACCTCCGACACGCCGCCCATCCGGCCGCCGGTACGCCCAAATCTGCTCCGGGCGGGCGCCCCTGGCCGGCATTCATTTCCTGTTATAAAAGCATAATACCTTCTCCGATGGTAAATTTCTTTTCCAAATATGCCAAGTTTTTTGCATTTCTTGCTCTTTTGTGCAGGACGTGCTATAATCTGTCCATCAGAGATTCGCCGCGGGCGCCGCGGCTATGTGATATTTCGTTTGAGCGGAGGCAGGGCGCCGAAAGTCTCCGCGGAGGTGAGATTGATGGCCGATGACATCTACATCGCAAGTCCATACAAGCAGCCCCTGCCGGGCAACTATCCGACGCAGATTCTCCACGGGCTGGACGAGGAAATCGACTATCTCCCGGGGACCCACATCCGGGTCTGGTTCACCCATCTGCCCACCGCCTACCCGAGGCACCGCCACACCTGCCTGGAGATCATCGAGGGCGTGCACCTGCACTACACCTGCCGTATCGGGGACACCACCTACACCGTCAACCCCGGGGACATCCTGATCGTCCCGCCGGGCACCATCCACGACCTCACGCCGGCCCGGAACTGCAACGGGTGGATCTATCTGTGCGACCTGGACTGGATGCGGACCATCCCCACCGCGAAGGACCTGAACCGCGCGCTGAGCCGCCCCCTCTTCATCTCCCAAAAGCGTCAGCCGAACCTGTACATGCACGTGTCGGGCCACCTCTCCCGTATGCGGAACGTCTACTTCAGCGCCAGCGACCAGCGGGAGCTGCTCTTCGACGCGGAGCTGATGCTGCTCCTCTCCCGCCTGATCGAGTCCTCCCGATCGGATGCCCCGGAGGAGGGGACGCTGGACAAGCGCCACGCCCACGAGACCCTCTTCAGCCAGGTGGTGGACTATATCGAGCTCAACTACGCCCGCGACCTGACGCTGGACGCGGTCGCGCACCAGTTCAACCTCTCCAACGCCTACTTCTCGCGGCTGTTCACCCAGTATGTGCACGACTCCTTCACGGGCTACCTGACCAACCGGCGGCTGAAGGAGGCGGAGCGGCTTCTGGCGGACAACTCCCTCTCCATCACCGAGGTCGCCATCCGCTGCGGCTACTCCAGCCCCGCGGCCTTCAGCCGCACCTTCCAGTCCCAGCGCAAGTGCACCCCCAGCCAGTTCCGGCAGGCCTATCTGGTCTTCGCCGGCCAGGAGGATCTCGCCCGCGCGGCGGCGCAGGCCCCCAACTGAAACCCCCAAAAAGCCAAAGGCGGGGATCGCCTCATGATCCCCGCCTTTTCGTTGTTCGTTCACGCCGCC
Source organism: uncultured Clostridia bacterium (assembly GCA_947165425.1). GTDB lineage: Bacteria > Bacillota > Clostridia > Christensenellales > Aristaeellaceae > RUG11272. The sequence continues at coordinate 11,341 of CAMVAJ010000022.1, read as the reverse complement.
GCGAGGCGCGAGAGGGCCACGCGGGCCATCAGCTCCTGGCCGGCGGCGCTTGGGTGGATGCCGTCCTCGCAGATCAGCGAGAGGAAATCCCGTGCCTTCACGAAGGGCGTGTGGAGATCCAGCAGGCCGCTGCCCGTCTCCTCCGCGGCGGCGCGGATCGTCTCCACATAGCTGTCGTGCCAGCGGCCGATGTGCTCCACGTCGCCGAGGTAGCGCATCACGGCCTCCGCGTCCCGGCCCCGGCTGATCCAGCGGAAGTAGCGCTGGGAGTGCAGCGGCGGCGGCAGCACCATCACCGGGCGCATCCCCCGGGCACGGGCGTCCCCGGCGAAGAGGCGGAGCATCTGCTGGAACTCGGCCAGCGGCGTCCGGCCGTCGTGGAAGACCTCCGGGTTTTTCGCCACCTCCGACCAGTCGAGGTCGCAGTCGTTCCCGCCGAACTCGATCACCGCCACGCTCCCCGGCTCCGTCCGGCTGGCGGCGAAGTCCGCGTAGCCCTGTCCGATGGTCGCGCCCATCCGGGCGTGGCTCTCCAGCGCCACCCCGGCCTCCTGCAGCCGGCGCTCACAGCGCTCCGGCGCGAGGCAATAGCGGTTGCGCTCCCGGGAGAAGATCACGCCCTTCCCGATCGAGTCCCCCCAGAGGTAAAACCGTTTCATTTTCCCGTTATCGTTTGTCATAGGATCACGCTCCTTTGACTGTTTTATCTGGAATTCGATTTTAGATTACATCAATTTTTGCTGTTTGTCAAGTGGATTTTTGCATCTTTTTCACTGCCTCTGATCGCGCTTTTCTGCGCGGGGAGGGGCCCGGCGGCAGTGTTTTTGCCAAAAAACATCTTTTCAAGGCGTGAAAGATGTGGTACAATGCTTTGGGTAATTCTGCCCGCGCCGCGTGAAAACCTCGCTGCGCGGACTTGAACAGCAACATCAGCAATTGGAGGAATGCAACATGATTACTGCCGGCGATTTCAAAAAGGGCGTGACCATCGAATGGGAGAACGGCGTCTGGACCATCGTGGACTTCCAGCACGTCAAGCCCGGCAAGGGCGCGGCCTTTGTGCGCACCAAGCTCAAGAACGTGCTCACCGGCGCGGTGGTTGAGACCAGCTTTAACCCCACTTTCAAGACCAGCAAAGCCATCATCGAGACGAAGGAGATGCAGTACTCCTACAACGACGGCGACCTGTACTACTTTATGGACATGGAGACCTACGACCAGCTGCCGCTGAACCGCTCCCAGGTGGAGGGCGCCATCCAGTACGTGAAGGAGGGCACCAACGTCACCATCAAGTTCTTCAAGGGCAGCGCCTTCTCCGTGGACGCCCCCAACTTCGTCACCCTTGAGGTCACCAACACCGAGCCCGGCTTCAAGGGCGACACCGCCTCCAACACCTACAAGCCCGCGACCCTCGAGACCGGCGTGACCCTGCAGGTGCCGCTATTCATCAACACCGGCGACATGATCCGCGTCGACACCCGCACGGGCGAGTACATGGAGCGCGCCTGATTTTTCCGCAAAGACGGCTTCGGTGCCCCGCATCGAGCCAATGAACGCCCCTGCCGCACGGCGGCCTGGGCGGAACTCAACCCGGTGGGGCACAGCCTTTGGAGCAGGGGCGCGCTTCCCCGGGTTTCTTGTTTCATCGCCGTTTTGTTTCAGCATACGATCGCCGCATGTCGGAGGAGAGGTAAACCATGAGCAACTACATCGAGCGCGCAAGCTATCTCAAGGGCCTGATGGAGGGCATGAAGCTCAGCACCGAGAAGGACGCCAACCGCCTTCTGATCGAGACGGTCCACGTGGCGGCCGACCTGGCCGAGGCGCTGGCCTCCGTCGAGCGCCGCCTCGGCGACGTGGAGGATCTGACCGACGCCCTGGACGAGGATCTGGACCAGCTGGAAGCCATCCTGGAGGACGAGGACGACGAGGAGTGGGACGAAGAGGACGAGGATTGGGACGACGACGAGGATGACGACGACGAGGACGACAAGGGCGCCTTCATCGTCTCGGACAGCGAGGAGACGGTGGACTATGTCTGCCCCTCCTGCGGCGGCACCGTGACCCTGCGTCTGGACGAGGTCGACTTCGGCGAGGATATGCCCTGCCCCCTCTGCGGCGCCCAGCTCTTCCCCGAATCCGAGGAGACGGACGATGAGGAGGACGGGGACGAAGAGGCCGAGGACTGAGCCCGGATGAACCCCGACAGAAGGAGGCCCAGCCATGATTCCATCCGACGCGCAGGCCCTGCTGCTCATGTCGGCGGACGCGGAGACCATGCTCGACGAGTACCTGCAGGTCCGAACCCGCTACCAGGCCGCCATCCGGCAGGTGCAGGCGCGGCTCGAGTCGCTGGATGAGGAGTTCTCCCTCACCCTGCGCCGAAACCCTATCCACTCCATGAACAGCCGCCTCAAGACCCTCCCCTCCATCGCGGAGAAGCTGCGCCGCAAGGGCTTTCCCGTCAGCATCAGCTCCGCGGTGGAGAACCTGTTCGACATCGCGGGGACGCGGGTCATCTGCTCCTATATCCAGGATATCTATACCGTCTCGGACGCCCTCACCGCCCAGGACGACATCCGGGTGCTCCGCGTGCGCGACTACATCCGCGAGCCCAAGCCCAACGGCTACCGCAGCCTGCACCTGGTGCTGGAGGTGGATGTCTACCAGCGCTCCGGAAAGTTCACTGTCCCGCTGGAGCTGCAGATCCGCACCATCGCCATGGACTTCTGGGCGACGCTGGAGCACTCCCTCCGCTACAAGGCCCAGGGCCGGGTGCCGCAGCGCATCTCCGACGAGCTGGTGCGCACCGCGCTGGATATCGCCGCCCTGGACGAGCGCATGCAGCACCTGCACGACGAGGTGGAGGGCCTCAACCAGCCCGAAGGGGAGGAGCAGCTCTCCCTCCCTCTGCAGGAGACACAGAGAAAGGCCGATACGCCATGAAGAAAAAGCCCTCGATCCTCACGCCCGTGTGGCTCTGCCTGCCGCTGCTGGCGGCGCTGGCGGCGCTGTGCATCTGGGCGGTGCCCGTCGTCTCCGAGTGGCTGACGGCCGCGGTCAAGGTGGGGGTGGTTCCGTGAGAAATCGGCTCCTCGCTTTCGTGCTGGCCGCGCTTCTGCTGACAGCCTGCGTGCTCTCCACGCTCTCCGTCGCCTTCTGCAACCGCAACCTGTGGCTGGAGACTGCCGCCCGGGCCCTGCCGGAGCAGCGGAGTCTGGTCCGCGAGCGGATCACCGCCGTCGCCGCCGAGCTCCCCTTCCAGCCCCAGACCGCCCTGGCCTTCTATGACGACGCCGCGCTCGAGCGCCTCTCCCGCGAGACCGCGCTGTGGCTCTTCAGCCTCTTCGGCGCCCAGGCGCGCGAGCTCCCCGCCTACGGCGCGGACGGCCTCGCGGAGGCAATCGTGGACGATCCGCTCTACCAGGAGAAGGGACCCGCCTACCAGAAGCGCATCATCGCCCGCGAGCAGGGCGCCTACGCCATCGAGCAGGCGGTGGCCCGCAGCCTCCTGCCGGTCCGCGCCTCGCTCCTGCAGAAGGCCGCGGAGCATCTGCCGCTGCACCGCGTGCGTCCGGCGCTCTGGACCGCGGTGACGGCTGTCTGGGCGCTGACGCTGCTCTGGGCCGGGCTGATCCTCCTGCTCAACCGCGGCGAGATCGCGGTGGGCGCGGCCTGGGCCGGCGCGGGCCTGGCGGCGGGCAGCATCGCCTCCTTCGCGGTCATGATCCCGGCGGCCCTGCTGCGCGTGACGGAGACCGTGGCCCAGGTGAGCCCCGCCTTCGCCCAGTCCGCGGCCTTCTTCACCGAGCGGCTGACCCTCTCCCACAGCCTGATCAGCCTGATCCCCCTGGCCGCGGGGCTCCTTCTCCTGCGCGTCACGGGCGTGACCCAGTCGGGGAGCAAAAAATGAAGCGCGAGATCAACCGCCTGACCTGGACGGACCGCCGCGGCGCGCTGAAGGAAAAGCTGACCTTCGCGCTGGTGGCCGATCTGCACGGCAGCCCCTTCGACGATCTCCTGGAGGCGATGGCGGAGGCCGGCCTGATCCTGGTCGCCGGCGATATCCCCAACCGGCACCGGCACGGGCCGCAGCCGCTGGCGGAGGCCTTCCTGCGGGAGGCGCCGCGCCTGGCCCCCGTCTACTACGCCCTCGGCAACCACGAGCGGAAGATGCGAGGCGCAGACGAGTGGATCCGCCGCGTCCGGGACGCCGGTATCCAGCTGCTGGACAACCGCGCCGTGGCGCTCAGGCCGGACGTGATGCTCGGCGGCCTCTCCAGCCAGCCGAGGGTCCGCCCCGACCAACGGGACACGAGCGTGGTAGACACCCTCGCCGCCTTCGACGGGTTCCGGCTGCTGCTCTGCCACCATCCGGAGTACTATCCGCGCTATGTGGCCGGGCGCGGCGTGGACCTGACCCTGTCCGGACACGCCCACGGCGGCCAGGTCCGCATCGCCGGCCAGGGGCTCTACGCCCCCGGGCAGTGGCTGTTCCCGAGATACACCTCAGGGTGGTACGACGACGGGCACCTGCTCGTCAGCCGCGGGCTGAGCAACCACGCCCTCGTCCCCCGGATCAACAACCCCTGCGAGCTGATCATCCTGACGCTGCTGCCGGGATGAAGCCCTGTTTATCCTCAAAAACGGACATGCCATCTCAAAGACGCACGTCCGTTTTTTGTGTAGCTTATTCCGCGCCGAGGCGGATGGTCACCTGCCGCTCCCGCCAGGGGAACTCGCAGTCGAGCCGGGTGAAGAAGCCCTCCGCGGGCGCGGCGATGTAGCCCTCCGGCGCGCCGGGCTCGGCCCGCAGACCGGCGAAATAGCGGCCCAGCAGGTAGATCGGGCTGGCCGCCCAGGCGTGGCAGAGGCTCTTGCCGTAGGGGTCGCCGTACATGGCGTACTGCTTTTCCAGCGGGAGCGCGGGGTCAAACTCCTCCCAGAAGGTGGTCGCGCCCAGCCTCAGCATGCCGCCCCAGTAGGCCTTGATCTCGTCCAGCACCGTCCGCAGCTCGCCGAGGCGGCACAGCGCGTCCAGCTCAAAGAAGCGGAAGTAGGGCGTCTTGATCGCCGGGGTGGCCGGGTTGTGCAGCACCCGCTCCGCCAGCAGCCGCTGCCGCGCCTCCCCCACCAGGCCGAAGACGATGGCCAGGATGCTCGCGTGCCGCGTCACATGGCGTCGGCCGGAGGTGAAGGAATCCACATAGGCCCCCTGCTCCGCGTCCCAGAAGCAGCGCTCCACCGCCGCCATCAGCCTCTCCCGCTCCGCGAGCCAGAAGGTCCGCTCCCCCTCCGGGGCAAAGCGCGCCATCGTGCCGTAGGCGGCGGCCAGGTACATCTGCTCCGCGCAGAGCGGCCCATCGCGGTCGAAGTCCGCCCAGTCCACGAAGACCCAGTCCTGCTTCCGGCCTACCAGGAAGCCCTGCTCGTCCCGCTGCGCGCGGAGCAGGTCCATCAGGGAGACCATCTTCGGCCACATCCGCCGCAGGAAGTCCATATCCCCATAGCTGTCCGTGTGGACGCCCATGGCCAGGATCCACAGCAGCGAGTAGTCCACGATGGTGTTGATGTGGGTCGTCACCGGGTCGTTCCCCCGCAGGGCGGTCAGGGTCCGCTGCTCGATCTCCCGGTCGCCGGTCAGATAGCGGTTGACGAAGAGGGACTGGTAGGCGTCCCCGCTCCAGATCCACTTGTCCCGCTTGATGCCGTCGAGGAAAAAGACGTCGCTGCAGAGCATGTGGGTGCGTGCCGCCACCTCGAAGATGCGGTTCAGCTCCCCGTCGTCGCAGGCGAAGCGGGCGCGCACCGGAATGTCCACCCGCTGCTCGACAGCGCGCACGCGCACCCGCTCCGGCGTCAGCCCCGGCACGAAGGCCCAGCGCAGCGCCTGCCGCGGCAGACGCCCACGGGCGTCCGGCCGGGCGAAATAGTAGCAGTTCGCCGTATCGAGCGTCTCCGCGCGGGACTCCCCGAGGTACACCATCGGGCGGCTGCCGTCCGCCGTCTCCACCTCCAGCGCGGCGCTGAACTCCTCCGGGAAGGTGAAGAGCGTTCCGCCCTCCACAGGCTCGGCCTGGGTGGGCTCGCGCAGGGTCTCCACGCGGGGCCACTCCGACACGTCCTGCCCCGGGTCGGTGAAATAGCGGTTGAACGCCGCCGGGACGGGCGGCTCCGCGTAGTCCTCCACCTGCCAGCCTTCATCCGAGCAGATCACCCCGCCCGAGACGAAGACCGCCGGCACGCAGGCGATGCACCCGACATGGATCGAGATCCGGTGCGTCCCCGCCCCGCAGGGGATCTCCGCGTCCAGCGGATACCGGGCCCCATCCAGATCGACACAGCCCACCGCGCCGGGCGTTACCGCGACGCGGAAGCGGGTCGGCTCCGTCAGCTCATAGACCCTGCGGAAGGCCACCCGCTGCCGGAAGCCCTCGCTCTTCCAGAAGGCGGGCCAGCCGCAGCCGCGCTCCACCCGGGAAAAATTCTGTTTCAGGGCGTGGTACAGCTCCAGGTCGCCCGGGTACCACAGCCATCTCGCTTTTCTCTCCGCCATCGCTCACGCCTCGCATTCTATCAGAGCTTCCGCCGTCCGCTCCCCGTCGGTCACCGTCACCCGGAGCGTCCCGGCCTCGCCGGCCCGCACCACCGTCTGCGCCTCGCCAAAGTAGGTCGGCACCGTCGCCTGGGCATAGTTGCCCTGGAAGAAGGTGCAGCCGTTGGCCGTGCCCATGACCTCACCGTTCTCCGCCGAGACGGTCACGCGGCCGCGCGCCAGGGGCCGGGTCTCCCCTCCCGCGTCGGAATAGCGGATGCGGAGATAGGCCATCTCCCCCTGGCGGACGCTTTCCCGCTCCGCCTCGACGCGCAGGACCGTCTCCGGCCCCGCCGTGCGCAGGCAGTCCTGCCCGGTCTCCCGGCCCGCCCGGTCCAGCCCCACGGCCCGCAGCTCGCCTGGGCGGTAGGGCAGTCGGAACCGCACCCGACAGCTGCCGGGCACGCGCTTCTCGCCCACGGTCTCCCCGTTCAGCTCCAGGCGCACCCGCGCCGCGTTGGAGTAGACCTCCACCGTGGTCTCCCGACCCTCGCAGCCCTCGAAGGACCAGGAGCGGATCGCCCGGGTCAGCTGCCAGCCGGTCAGAGTCGGGCCCTCGGTCTCGCTCGGCGGGGACACCGCCAGCCGCGGCGCGGTCTCCAAGTCGAAGGCCACCCGGGTGTAGTCCGCCTCCGGCGTCAGCTTGCCGGTCACGTCGATGCGGCAGGTGCCGCCCCGGATACGGTCGGACGGATTGTCGGTGCGGTAGCTGCCGTACTCCGGGCTGTCCCCGCCGCACTCGCCGATATAGTCCCAGCCCGCCCAGACGAAGTCGCCGATCAGCTGGGTCTGCACCTTGGCCCGCTGCCAGAAGGCGCGGGCGTCCCCGATCAGGGTCTCCGAGCCGAGGATCAGCCGCTCGGGGTACTTGCGGCTGTCCTTGCGGTAGCGCCAGTTGCCGTAGTTGTAGCCCGCGATATCCATCGCGGCGAAGACCTCCCGCGTTTTCCAGTCGCAGGGGGGCAGCCAGGCCCCGAACTTCATGAAGTCCGTCCCCAGCTTCGCGGCGAGGTTGTTGAAGAACTCCGAGCCCACCGCCTTCTTTTTGGGCGGCTGCTTCTGCGCCTTCTCGTCGGAGTAGACGCCCAGCCCCACCGAGGAGAGGAAGTTGAAGAAGATGTTGATGCCGCAGGTCACGGGCCGCGTGGCGTCCAGGCTGTGGAGATACTCCGTGAACGCCCGCTGCAGGGCAATGCCCTTGGGCTGGGCGCTCTCGCCCACCTCGTTGCCCGTGGAGTACATGATGACGCAGGGATGGTTATAGTCCTTCTCCACCAGCCGCCGCAGATCCCGCTTCCACCATTCCAGCACGTGGGAGGCGTAGTCGTGCTCAGTCTTGTGCATGTACCAGCAGTCCACGTACTCGTCCATCATCAGCATGCCCAGCCGGTCGCAGGCCTCCAGCAGATACCGGGAGGCCGGGTTGTGGGCCGAGCGGACGGCGTTGTAGCCCGCCTGCTGCAGCAGGCGCACCCGGCGCTCCTCCGCCTCCGGGTAGGTGCAGGCGCCCAAAAGTCCATTGTCGTGGTGGATGCACGCCCCGCGCAGCACGACGCGCTCCCCGTTGATCGCGAGGCCCTTCCGGGCGTCCCAGGTCAGGCTCCGGATGCCGAAGGCCGTCTCCGCCTCGTCGGCCCCGAAGACGGCGCGGAGCGTGTAGAGCTTGGGAACATCCGGGCTCCACAGCGCCGCGCCCGGCACATCCAGCTCGGTCTGCGCCCGGCCGTCCCTGAGCGCCGCGCGCCCCCGGGCCAGGCAGGCCTCGCCGTCGAGGATTTCAAAGGAGACCTCCCCCTCGCCCTCCGCCTCCGCCTCCAACCGGACGCGGGGCGGGTCCGTGGCGAGGGTGGTCACGCGCAGGCCGTCCAGCCGGAGATGCGCCTGCGGGCCGGACCAGAGCCAAACCGGGCGGTAGAGACCCGTGCCGGAGTACCAGCGGGAGTTCGGCTGGTCGGCGTTGCGGGCGAGAACCGTGATCTCGTTCTCCCCCTCCGGGCGCAGCAGGCCGTCCAGAGACACCGAGAAATCCGTGTAGCCGTAGGGATCGGCGGGGACCGGCCGCCCGTTGACGGTGATCTCCGCGCTGTGGTACACGCCCTCGAACTCCAGCTCCAGATGGCCGCCCCGCGCCCCCTCCGGTACGGTGAAAACCCGGCGGTAGAGGTAGTCTCCGCCCTCGAACCAGCCCAGATTCCCCTCCCCGAGGCTTTCCGGTCCCCGCGCCTCCGTGCGCATCGCGTCGTGGGGCAGGCGCACCGGCGTCTCCTCGCCCGGGCGCGAGAGCGGGCGCACCGTCCAGCCTGTGTTGAAATCCCATTTTTTCATGATGGATGGCTCCTTTCTCAGTCCGCCCCGGTCAGCGCGGCGCGCAGGTCGCGGATCACCTGCCGGGTGTGCAGCTTCGCGCCCTCGGTGGAGAGGTGGCTGTCGATCTGATAGAAATACCGGCCCAGCATCAGGGAATCCTCGATGTCCGAGATCACGGGCACGCGGAGGGTCTCCCGCAGCAGAGCGTCCAGCGCCCGGCGCGCCTCGGGCGTGCTCCGCGCGGTCAGGGACGCGCTGTTGCGGGGCGTATAGCTGAACAGGACGCGCACGCCCCGCCGGACAAACCCATCCAGCACCCCGTCCAGCGCCCGGATGGTCTCCGCCGGGATGCTCTCCGCCGTGTAGTCGGCGATATTGTGGCGCTGCAGGCCGTCCGACTCGGCGTTCGGGCGGGGCAGGATATAGTCCCCGTAGCGGTTGTAGGTGGCGAAGGGGTAGCGGACGCCGTCGTCGTCGAAGGCGGCGGGGCTCATCTCATAGCTCCCGGCCGGCATCCCGCGCCGCAGCGAGAGGTACGCGCCCAGGCTGTCCAGCACCCCGGTGTAGGCCCGCATGTCCAACGCCGCCGCCGTGTCGTAGTCCGCCTCCATCATCGCCCAGAAGCCCGTGTCCAGACGGTCGCTGATGCAGAACTGCTCCGCCACCGCGTCGAACTCCGGCGCGCACAGCAGCACGTCCCCCGCCTCCGTCCAGGGCAGGATCAGGTCGTAGATCGGCCTCGCGTTGGTGTAGGCGTAGACCCCCAGGTTCACCGGCATCAGCTCCGGAAAGGCCTCGCGCAGTAGCTCCGAATCGTACCCGTAGCGGCCGGAGGAGCCGGAGGCCAGCAGGAGCTTCCGCTGCCCGGCGAGGGAGCGGAGCCAATCGAGCTTATCCTGGAGGGCGGCGAAATAGCTGCCCGCGTAGACCGGCGCGGTCGCCGCGCTGAGGCGAAGGGTGGCCGGCCCCTCGCCGCCCCGGAAGCTGTCGTCCGAGATCTCCGTCAGGCTGTCACTGAGGCGGAGCGTTCCGACCTTGCAGTCCACAAACGCGCCGGCCTCCACCCGCCGTAGGCTCGGCGGGAGGACCAGCTCGTCCCACGCCGCCCCCGCGAAGGCCCCGGCCCGGATCCCGCGCACCGGCAGGCCGCCGAGGGTCTGGGGCAGCACCAGCGTGGACGCCGAACCGTGCCAGCCGGTGACGCAGGCCCCGTCCGGCTCCGCCTCCCAGTCGAAGGCCTCCTCCGGCGCGCAGGGGAGCCACTGGGCGTAGAGCACCGGCGCCCGGGCCGGGTCCACCCGGCTCCCGAGGCCCACCGACAGCCCGCTGCCATCCGGCTCCGTGTTCCAGCCCGCCAGCACGTAGCCCTCCCGGGCCATCCACATGCTGCCGGGCAGGGTGTTCTCCCGCAGGCGGGCGTAGCTGATCTCCCGGGTCAGCCGCGTCCCCGGCTGGCCGAGCAGCGTTCCGCCGTTGGCGTCGTAGGTCAGGCGGGTCGCCCTGCGCGCCGCCGCCTGCTCAGTCTGCGCCGGCGCGGGCGCGGCGGTCTGGGCCGTCTCCGCCTGGCCGTCCCGGCGCAGACGCGAGGCGTGCCGCGCCCAGAAATAGTTGGTCACAAAGCGCCCGTAGCTGGCCGTCGGGACATAGACCGCCGCATCCGTGCCGGAGAGCAGCCCCTCCCCCACCGTGCAGGCGGAGGGCTCCGTCAGCAGGAGGTTGATCCGCTCCAGCGACGGGCAGTGGGCGAAAGCGTCGTCCTCGATCACGCGCAGGCCGGGCTGGAGCGTGACCTCCCGCAGCCGCTCCGAGCCCGCGAAGGCCTCCGCCGCCAGCACCGCCACGGGCTCCCCCGCCCATTGGGCCGGCACGGTCAGGCGTTCCCGGCGCTTTCCCTCGTCCGTCAGGCCAACTACCGCGAGCGCCCCGGCCCGCTCCTCGCAGCGGAAGCAGGCCGCGTCCCCGTCGTCTCCGGCGGCGGTCTGCGCCAGCGCCAGGCCCGGCATCTCCGGCAGGCGGATGGCCACCGGCGTCGGATCCCCCAGCGCCGCCTTCAGCTCCTCCGCCAGCCGGGCGGTCTGCACCGCCGCGCCCGCGCCGTTGAGGTGGAAGTTCGTATCGTAGAACCAGCCCGCGTCCATGAGGGCCCGCTCCGCGCTGCCCAGCAGCGGGCAGTCGAGCGCCGCCTCGAGCCGTTCGGTGAAGGTGTCAATCCGGCCCTCCTCCCCCGCCGCCAGCGCGGCCCGGTTCATCGGGCAGAAGCGGAAATAGACCGTGACGCCCCTGTCGCGGCAGGCCGCGGCGAAGGCGCTGACCCGCGCCGCGAAGGTCTCGTCGATCAGCGCGGGGTCGAAGCGCAGGGGCTGGTTGACGTCCCAGCCCCCGGGCATGATGTTGTCCGGGCGGAGCGACGCCTCCACGTCCCCCCGCGCCGTGAAGGAG
>CAMVAJ010000021.1 GCA_947165425.1 uncultured Clostridia bacterium | reverse complement strand
AAGCAGCTGCACGTGTGCCCGCTGCAGATCGACATCGTGGACCGGCTGATCGACCGCTACAGCAACCCGGGGGACACGATCCTGGACCCCTTCGGGGGGATCATGACCGTGCCGACCGAGGCGGTGAAGAAGGGCCGAAGGGGCATCGGCGTAGAGTTGAACGCCGATTATTTCCGGGACGGCGTGGGCTATCTCCAGGCCGCGGACGTGCAGCAGGGCACGCCGACCCTGTTCGATTTTCTGGGAGAGGCACAATAAAGAAAGGAGCGTATTGAACATGGCAAAGTACAGGATCAAGGTGGAGGCGCTGGACCCGAGCGAGGAGCTGCGGGCCGAGTACAGGATGGGCATGGAGTGCGACGGGTTTTGCATCCTGGAGAAGAAAAACGAGAACGATGCTTGCACAGCCGTGCACGATGTTGGATTGATTGACATCGCCAGAATGATGGCAGATAGTGAGGAAATGCTGATGGCGGCGGTGGTGGCCAAGGCGATGGCCGAGGGGAAGCATCTGGCGCGGGACCTGAAGGCCAGGTCACTGGCCGAGATGATCATGGGAGGGCTCAAAGGTGACGATTGAGCGAGAGCAGAGGATTTGCGAGGCGGCGGTGGAGGAATGGAGCTATGAGAGCCAGATGCTCCAGGCCATCGAGGAGCTGTCGGAGCTGCAGCGGGCAATCACCAGGGCCATCAGGGCGCCCGCGGATCGGGACAACCTGCACGAGGAGATTGCCGACGTGGAGATCATGCTGATGCAGCTGCGATTGATCTTCGACCCGAAGGAGATTGACGAGTGGAAGGAGAGCAAGCTGGAGAGGCTGGAGCGAAGGTTAGGGATTAGGGATTAAGGATTGGGGATTGGGGGAGGACGACCTCTCCCGGCGCTGACGCGCCACCCTCCCCTGAAGGGGAGGGCTTTTGGAAACGGGGACGAGTCTATTTGACTGTTGCCCGTTGCCTGATCCCTGAAGTGAAAGGGGCGTATGAGCGTGGTTTTATACTGCGATTCCAGCGAATGCGTGAATTGCGCGCGCGGAGAGTGCCAGCTGAAAAGCCTGACGCTGTTCAGCGGAGCGTGCGAGGAATACGAGGACGTGACAAAGGGGCCGGACTATCAGGAGGAATACTTTATCGCCTGCCGGTACAGGGCGAAGAATGAGACGCCGGATTTCAGATACAGGACGCGGAGAAAGGGAAAGCGGGTGGAGCTGAACGGCACGGTCTTTTACACAAAGAAAGACATCCGGGAGGGGATCGAGGGCGCGATGTTCACGGAGGCCGTAACGGGCTTCGCCGTATCGGGAAAGGACATCCTGAACCCGGAACGCTTCGCCAAAGTGCGGAAGCTGATGCGAACGGAGCTGCCGGTGGAGAAACTGCCCTGGATGGACGAGCACGGCGGCGAGATGCCGACGCCGCACGAGGAGGGCTGAGAGATGGAGAAGAGCTGCGACACCTGCAAATATGGGCTGGGCGGCGGGTATGACAACTGCCGGATCAACCTCGAGAAGGAATGCGCCGCTGGGGAATATGAGGCGTGGGAGCCGAAGCCAGAGGGAGCGCGACAGCGCGACTAGCGGCCAGCGCACAGGCTGCGCGACCGCGTAGCTGCGACGCGCCCGCAGGGTGCGGGGCAGCCGAGGGAAGGAGGTGAAATAAGTGGCGAGGCAGAGGCAGATCAAGAGACTGGATGAGCTGATGGACGGCGCGCTGACGGAGCGGTTCAATTACGAGATGGACAGGGTACTGCAAAATGTGTTCGACGTGAACACGGACCCGAAGATCAAGCGCCAGATCCAGATCGTAATTGACATCAAGCCGAACGAGCGCCGGGACGCCGCGGAGTTCCGGGTGGACGTGAAGAGCAAGCTGGCCCAGCCGGTGGCGGTGACCCAGACGGTGATGCTGTATCAGGACGACCGGGGCAACGTGACCGCGACGGAGATCACCAACCAGGTGCCGGGGCAAATCGACATGGACGGGGATGTGATCCTCCCGAAGGTCGTGGAGTTCGAGCACGCAAGCAATTAAAAGGAGGAAAGAGACATGAGCAAGGAAAACATGATGGTTGCGACCGCCGAGGCGGCGCGGGCGGAGATCGAATACCTGTTGAAGGCCGGCCAGGAGATGCAGCTGGCGAAGGAAGCGCCGAAGGTGCTGGAGATCAACGGCCACAGCTACACCGCCTTTCGGGGGAACCTGCAGCGGGTGCAGACCGTGAAGCCGGACCGGGAAGAAAAGCCGGACGTGTTCGAGGCCTTTTCCCTGGGCGGCCTGGTGGATTTCATCCGCACTGACGTGGACGGGCTGTTCGCCGATCCCGAGGTGCGCCACATCGTGCGGGTGGTGGACACCCGGCATGTGGAGGTACTGACGCCCATGCACGGCTTTTACAAGGAGCGCGACGCGGTGGCGCGGTGCGAGGCGCTGGTGCCGAAGATTCCCTTTGACACCTTCATGGGCGTCGAGGAATTTCAGATCATGCTGCAGAGCCGCTTTGCCGACAGCGTGAACCGGGCGCTGGTGCTGCAGCTGTCCGGGAGCCTGCGGAGCGAACAGACCAACCAGATCGCCGACGACGGCGTGAGCCAGAAGGTGACGATCAACCGGGGCGTGGCGACCGCTGACGACGTGACCGTGAAGAACCCGGTGGTGCTGAAGCCGCTGCGGACCTTTTACGAGGTGGACCAGCCCGAGAGCCCGTTCATACTTCGCTTCAACGAGGACGCGGAGGCGGCACTGTTCGAGGGCGACGGCGGGGCCTGGAAGCTGCGGGCCGTGTAGAACATCCGCGCGTGGCTGGCCGAGAAGCTGGAGGGCTGCAACGTGGAGGTCATCGCGTAGGCGCGAGGAATGAGCGCGGAAAGGGGGTGATGGTATGTGGAAGCTGTGGTAGCCTGATCGAGGCGACAGACGCGGGGCGGGAAGCATGACTGACAGAACGAACAAGAGCCAAATGCAACACGCTTATTCGGGCAATGCCCGCCCCGCGCATTGGGAACCTTGAGTTGAGCCGTTCGGAGGATTTCGGACGGCTGACCTATGGGTTTCGCGGAGCCGAGGGAATGTAGCTCAGTCTGGTAGAGCATGGAAGGGCAAAGGCTGCATGTAGCTGATGCGCAACCAGTGTCAGTGGTTCAAATCCACCCATTCCCGCCAGTTCCCCAGCGTCCGAATTAACGGTAAGGCAGGCGGCAAACGCTGAAATAGGGACAATGGCCGTCCGTTACTGCTTTCGAGGAAAGCGGCGTGCCTGCGACATAGGCGACAGCCCGGAAAGACGGGCCTTACATGGGAGTGCCGAAAAACCCATCCCAATCTCAAATCGAGGTTGCGCGTGAACGCGAGGAGGGACGGATGGGTTATGGCGGCGTGAACGTGGGTATTTGCAACACTGCCTACGGTCATGTGGGTTCAAATCCCGCTCTCCCTCCAACGCGCTGGGTAGCGCCCATCCGTATGATGTGCCCGGCAACCAGCCGGGCCGCGAGCCGGACGGATTACAGACCGATAGTAACTGCGACACGACGGAGAGTGACGCCGTATAGCCCACAGCGAGAGGGCGGTTACGCTGCGCGCCAACGGAAGCAAAAAGCAAGCCGAAAAAGCGTGGCTTTTTCCAACTGTTCGGAGGATTTCGGACGGCTGACCTCTGGGTTTCTACTATATGGAGAGAACAGGGAACAGGGAACAGGGAACAGGGGGACGACCTCTCCCGGCGCTGACGCGCCACCCTCCCATGAAGGGGAGGGCTTTTGGAAACGGGGCGAGAAAGCCCCTGCGCGGGCTTGTATGCTGTATTTATAAGTTGGCCATGGGACCAAGGATGGGAGCGAAGGCATGATACTTTCAGACGCGAGCAGGTATGAGATACTGTACGACAAAAAAGCGGGGGAGTATGAGCCGGCGCAGGTGGGCGGGATCAGGACGAAGACCATACGCTCCGGGGAGATGCTGGAGGTGGAGTGCTATCCGCTGACCCGGATCGGGGACAAGGCGCGGGAGATGGCGAAGGTGCGCAGAAAGCAGCGGGAGTGCCAGGAGGCGCTGAACCGGAGGAACGCGGAGAAGCGGATATACCGCCTCATCAATGTGAACTTTGGGAAGGAGGACTATGTGATCACCCTGACTTATGATTACGGGAGGGTGGACCGGCTGCACATGAGCTACAAGGACGCGCTGGAGGCGTGGGACCGGGAAAAGCTGCCCGTGGACGAAAACGACGCCAGGCGGGACTGGAACAACTTTTTGAAGCGGTTGAAGACCCGGATCAGGCGCATGGGGTTTGACGCGAAGGAGCTGAAGCACCTGTACGTGTGGGAATCGACCCATGAGCGCAGAGATGAGGCCATGCCGCTGTACCCGCACTATCACATTCACGCGGTGATCCACGCGCCGGGCCTGAGCATGGAGGAGGTGGAGGCGGCCTGGCCCCACGGGTGGGCGAAGGTGAACCGCCTGTCGGTGAAGCGGGCCGCGAACCTGGCCAGCTACATGACCAAATCCCTGAAGGTGGAGCAGATCGACGCCGAGGGGCGGAGGATGCGCCGGTGGGGGCACAGCAAGAACCTGAAGGAGCCGACCGTGACCGTGAGCGACCGGAAGATTTCCCGCCGCCGGGCCGAGCTGGTGGCCCGGGACGTGATGAGCGACGGCGTGCAGATCATGGAGAAGGTGTATCCAGGCTATCGGTGCGAGGAAGCGCCGACGGTGCGGTTTTCGGACTATGTGGCCGGGGCGTATATCTATGCGAGGATGAGGAGGAGAGATTAGGGACAGAGGGAACAGGGAACAGGGAACAGGGAACAGGGATAGTGGCTGTTTGCCTGTTGCCCGTTGCCTGTTGCCTGAAAACGACCAAAGGGAGGGAACATGATGGATGTGAATACGCGAATATTGCGGGCCGTGGCCGAGGCGGACGTGGCCGTGATCGCGCTGCGCAGAGTGGCGATGATCGCGGGGCTGCTGTTGGCCGGGGCGGCGCTGCTGCTGGGGATCAGCTGGATCGCATGGAAAAAGGGACGGAAGAGGGACTAGGGATTAGGAATTAGGGATTAGGGATTAGGGATTAGTAAGACACCTCTTCCGGCCCTTCGGGCCACCTTCCCCTCAAGGGGAAGGCTTTGGGGTAAGAGAAAATCAGGGGGTGAGGATGGATGCGGACGCATCCGAAGCGGTTGAGCGACGCGGGAATCTCGGAGGCGCGGTATGAGGAGCTGAAGGCCATATGCCGGCAATACCGGGGGATGCGGCGCGCCATGGACCGGGCGCGGGCCGGGATCGTGGACCGGGACGGGACGCGCGGGGCCTGGCACCGCCCGGACCCGACGGGCAGCGCGGCCATCGCGCTGGCCGGGCATCCCTATGCCCGGCGCATGAAGCTGATCGAGGAGAGCGCCGCGAAGGTGGCCGAGCCGGTGGTGGCCGCGGCGCTGCTGCGCAATGTGAGCGAGGGATGGGACTATGACCTGCTGCGGCCGCCCTGCGGGCGCAGACAGTTTTATGTGATCCGCCAGCTGTTTTTTATCGAGCTGGATCGGGCACTGTGGAGCGAATGAAAAGGGACATTAAACGGGGGTAAATCCGTGGTATACTGATAGCGTCGACAGACGGGCGCAAGGGGATTCGCCGAGTTCCCGCCAGCCTGTCGACCGCCCCTTTCGCGCCGCGCGGGCTTTGAGGTTGCCACGCGCGGCGTTCATCATGAGAACAAAAACTCATCGTCGATTCGAGAGAACGGCGATGAGTTTTTATACACGGGAACGCGCCCGCGCCCGCGCATGCGCGCGAATGTGGAAGCAACGGACAGGAGGCGACCAGATGCAGGGGAAAAACGCCGGCGGGCGGCCGCCGAAGTTCACAAGCGTCAAAAAGATGCAGGCGAAGATAGACGCCTATTTCAAGCAGTGCGAGGGGCACCTGCTGATCGACGAGGCGACGGGGAAGCCGGTGATCTACAAGGGCATGCCGGTGTACGAGGACCAGAGACCGCCGACGGTGACGGGGCTGGCGCTGGCGCTGGGCTTTGCCACGCGGGCCAGTCTGATGGACTATCAGGGAAAGCCGCAGTTTGAAGCAATCATACTGCGGGCCAAGAGCCGGATCGAGCAATACACCGAGGAGCGGCTGTTCGACCGGGACGGCAGCGCCGGGGCGCGGTTCAGCCTGCAGAACAATTTCAAGGGCTGGAAGGAGAAGACCGAGGTGAGCCTGAGCGCCAAGGAGGGCGAGGACATCATGACTGAGATCGCCGCGCGCATGGCCGGGGAGCCGGTGGAGGCGCTAGAGGAAGAGAACGACGCTGCCGCCTTCGCCAAGGGGGAAGGCACGGGAAGTGAAGCGCCGTGACGCCGAGGCAGAAGACGGCCTATCGCTTTTTGATCGAGCGGCCCGCGGAATACGGGCAGATGCTGGGATATACCAAGCTGACGGGCCTGCATAACCGCTGGATTCGGGACATGCTGCTGGGACAGGGAGACCGGGCGTTGCAGGGCCATCGCGGCAGCTACAAGACCACGGCGCTGGGCGTGGCGCTTACAGAGCAGCTGATGCTCCGGGGCCGTGAGAACGTGATGTTCATCCGAAAGACGGACGACGACGTGAAAGAAGTCATAGCCCAGGTGGCCAGGAACCTGAAAAACCCGGTGAGCCGACAACTGTACCGGGAATTGACGGGGCGGGCGCTGGAGGTAAGCGCCACCGCAACGACGATCACCACAAGCGCCTACGCGGGCGTGAGCGGCGCGGCGCAGCTGCTGGGCATCGGCACGCAATCGAGCATTACCGGCAAGCACGCGGACAAAATCTTCACCGACGACATCGTGAATTTGCAGGACCGGCGAAGCCGGGCCGAGCGGGAGCGCATCAAGGCATTTTATGCCGAGCTTCAAAACATCCGCAACCCGGGCGGGCGCATCTACAACACGGGAACGCCCTGGCACAAGGACGACGCCTTTTCCGTGATGCCGGACGCCGTGCGCTTTGATTGCTACCACACGGGGCTTTTGACCGGGGAACAGATCGAGGACCTGCGGGACAGCATGCCGCCGAGCCTGTTCGCGGCAAACTATGAATTGCAGCACATCGCCGCCGAAAACGCCCTTTTCACCGCGCCGCCGAGGTTCACGGACGACGCGAACATGCTGCGCGACGGCGTGGCCCACATCGACGCGGCCTATGACGGCGAAGACTACACCGCCATGACCTGTGGGAAGCGCCGGGGCGACACGCTGTATTTTTACGGCAGGCTGTGGCGCAGTCATGTGGACGTGATCCTGGACGCGGCGCTGGCCGAGTGCAAGAGACTGATGTGCGAGCCGGTGTACAGCGAGAAAAACGCGGATAAAGCGTTTCTGGCGAAGGAAATCCACGCGAGGGGCTTCCGGTCGGGCGTCTACAGCGAAAGCGAGAACAAGTACATCAAGATAAGCACCTACCTACGGAAATGGTGGAAAAATATCGTCTGGCTGAAGGGCACCGACCAGGACTACATTGACCAGATCATGGATTATACCGAGGACGCCGAGCACGACGACGCGCCGGACAGCGCGGCGTGCATGTGCCGGTACTTTGACGCAAAGAGAAATTAGGGATTGGGGATTAGGGATTAGGGGACGGGAGACGACCTCTCCCGCCCCTTCGGGGCACCCTCCCCTGAAGGGGAGGGCTTTTGGAGGGGCCACAGCAAATTGACTGTTGCCTGTTGCCCGTTGCCTGTTACCTGAAACTGACCGAAGGGATGAATGCCATGCTGACCTATCAGGATTTTGAGGCCGCGCCGGACCGGGCCGCCTTTGTGGCCACGCTGATCAGCCAGCACATGAACAGCGAGGAGTACCGGATCGCCCGGGACGCGGACCTGTACGAGCGCTGTCTGAACGTGACCATCAACCGGGTGACGGCGATGTACAGCGGAAAGCGGACATGGGACGAATCGGCGCAGAAGTCGAAGATCGCAACCAACGCCTTTCACCGCCTGAACACCCAGCGGGTGAACTATCTGCTGGGCAACGGGGTGTCCTTTACCCGCAAGGAGGAGAGATTGGAACCGGAAAGCGGGAGGATCATCCGCGCGGACCTGACGAAGGAGGCCATGGGGCCGAAGTTCGACAGCGACGTGAAGCGGTGGGCCTACGACGCGCTGATCCACCGGGTGGCCTTCGCCTTTGTGACCGAGGAGGGTTTGAGCGTCTATCCGCTGACGGCCTTCGCGCCGCTGTGGGACGAGATGACCGGGACGCTGCGGGCAGGGGTGCACTTCTGGCGCATCGACAAGGACAAGCCGATGTATGCCGAGTTGTACACCGAGACAGGGCGCACGGACTACCGGAGCAAAAACGGCAGCAGCGGCATGGCGCTGGAGGCCGTGTGCGAGGAGCAGCCCTACAGCATGACGGTGTACGAGACCGAGGCCGAGGGCGTGGTGGAGGTGGCCGCGGACAAAACGGCATCGCGCCTGCCCGTGGTGGCCATGTGGGGCAGCCGCAAGCGCCAGAGCACGCTGGTGGAGCTGCGACCGAAGATCGACGCATACGATCTCATAAACAGCGGGTTCGCGGACACGGAGCGGGATTGCGCAAAAATCTACTGGTTGATCGAAAATTGCGGGGGCATGGACGAAAGGGACATGCAGAGGTTCCTGGAAGACATCCGCGAAAAGCACATCGCCCAGGTGGATTCCACGTCCTTCTCCGGGGACGCCCGCGCCGCACTGACGCCTTACACCCAGGAGACGCCCTATCAGGGCACAAAGGCCTATCTGGACCACTGCAAGGCCGAGCTGTACGACGATTTCGGCGCGCTGGACGTGCACACCATCGCCGCGGGAAGTACCAACGACCACATCGACGCGGCCTATCAGCCTCTGGATGAGGAGGCAGACGACCTGGAATACTGCGCCATCGAGGCGATCCAGCAGGTGCTGGCGCTGCGGGGCATCGAGGACACGCCGCAATTCAAGCGCAACCGCGTGTCCAACACCTTCCAGACGATCCAGGGCGTGATGCTGGCCGCCAACGTGCTGGGCCAGCGCAAGACGCTGGAGAAGCTGCCAATTGTGACGGTGGACGAGGTGGACGAGATCATGGCCGACAACTACGGCGAGGAGGCCGCCAGGACGCGGACGCCGAACGCCGGAGAGGGTGAGACCGATTGAAACAGGTCAAGCTGAACATCATGGGCAGGGAGGTCACGATCAACTGGGTGGGCGAGGGGCGCAAGCGGTTACCCTTGGACCCCGCGGAGCGCTACAGCGACGAAAAGCTGGCCCAGGTGCGCGCGCGCCTGACGGTGATGTACCGCAGCGCCGCCGACGATCTGATCGCGAAGCAGCAGGACTGGCTCCACGCACATGAGAAGCGGGTGGAGAAGTACCGCGCCCAGGTGGAGGCGGGGCTCCTGTCAGAGCAGGATTACCAGGCGTGGATGCAGGGCCAGCTTTTCCAGGAGAAAGCCTGGGCGCTGAAGCGCGGCCAGATGGCCCGGGCGATGGCCGACATTGACAAGCAGGCCATGGCCATGATAAACGACGGAAAGATCGACGTGTTCGCGGAGAACGCGAACTGGATGTGCTTCCAGATCGAGAGCGACCTGGGGGCCTTCGGCACCTTCGGGCTGTACGACCGCCAGACGGTGACGCGCCTGGTGCGGGACCGGCCCAACCTGCTGCCCATGCCAGAGATCGACGAGGAGAGGGATTACCAGTGGTACAACGGCGTGATCAACAACGCCGTGACCCAGGGGATCATCCAGGGCGAGACGCTGGAGGACATCGTGTTGCGGGTGGCCGAGGAAACCGGGAAAAAAGCCGACGACGCCATGAAGCGCAACGCCCGGACCGCCTATACCGGGGCCCAGGCCGCGGGCCGGGAGGAGAGCATGCGCCAGGCCCGGGACGACCTGAACATCGACGTGAAAAAGAAGTGGCTGGCCACATTCGACGACAAGACCAGAAACGCCCACGCGGAGCTGGACGGAAAGACCGCCGACATCGACGAGCCGTTTGAGAGCCTGCTGGGGCCGATCATGTTTCCGGGCGACCCGGACGCGACGCCAGCGAACGTGTACAACTGCCGGTGCAGGCTGGGCCGGGCCTATGGGAAATACGACATCAAAATCAACCGGGTGGACGCCGGGACGGGCGAGACCGTGGGAGACATGAATTACCGCGAATGGCAAAGGAAGTACATGACCGAGGACGGAAAGAAGGCCGGGTGAGGATATGGCCGAGGTGGAATTTGTCGACAACAGCGACGAGATACTGGCGCTGCTGAGCAAGGCGACGGAGAGCGCCGCGGAGATCATCGGGGGCTTTATCGAGGAGCAGGCCGGGGAATACGCGATGCGGGCCAAGGGGCCAAAGGGCAATTCATGGCCCTTCGACGAGCTGAACACCCTGCGCCAGAGCATGACACACCAGATCGAGAACACCGAGAACGGGCCGGCGCTGTCCGTGGGCAGCAACCTGGAAATCGCGCCCTATATCGAGCTGGGGACCGGCAAGCATTACCAGCCGGGGCCGGAGTGGATACAGTACCACGGCGACGACGCGCACAGCGTGGGCGGCCTGGACTTTTGGTATTACAGGGACAAGATCACGGGCGAAACCAAAATCGGTATGCCACAGCACGCCAGCCCCTATCTGCGGCCCGCGTTCATGGACCATGTGGACGACATCAAGACCGTGGTGCAGGGAGAGATGGAGAATGCGTGAGGGAACAGGGAACAGGGAACAGGGAACAGGGAACAGGAATAGCCGAAAAAAGCCGATTCAATTCCTAATTTCTCATTCCTCATTCCCCATTTGAGTTAAATCCGGCGACGCGAGGAACAGAGTTGCCGCATTTATAAAAAGGGGCCGAGGGACCGGCCCGCGCAACCGACCGGGGCGAGGGAATGCCCTGCGTCAACCTTCGAGGAAAAGAAAGGAGCAAAGGACAATGGCACTGACGCGCAAAATGCTTCGCGGGATGGGACTGACCGACGAACAGGTGGACACCATCATCGAGGCACACACGGAAACCCTGGACGGCCTGAAGGACGAGGCCGGAAGGGCGAAGGAGCTGGAAAAGCAGGTGAAGGACCTGCAGGGCCAGATCGACGCCAACAAGGGCGGAAAGGACTGGAAGGCCGAGCACGACAAGGTAAAGGCCGAGTTCGACGCCTACAAGAAGGACGTGGCCGACAAGGCCGCCGACGAGGCGAAGGCGAAAGAGATTCGCAGGCTTGCCAAGGAGGCGGGGCTATCCGAGGCGGGCATCGAAAAGGCCGCCAAGTACACCGACCGCAAGAGCCTGGAGCTGGGCGAGGACGGAAAGGCCAAGGACGCCGCCGCCGTGGTGAAGGCCCTGCGGGAGGAATGGCCGGAGCACATCGTAAAGGCCACAACCAAGACGCCGGACGTGCGCACACCGCCGACCGGGGGCAAGGTGAGCCGCACCAAGGACGAGATCATGGCCATCAAAGACACGAAAGAGCGCCAGAAGGCCATTGCGGAGAATCCCGAGGTATTCGGGCTTTGATGGAAAAAACGACCTCTTCCGACCCGCAAAGCGGGCCACCCTCCCCTGAAGGGGAAGGCAAGAGAAAGGAGCAACACCATGAGCGAGAAATTTCGCATGAACATTCAGCTGTTCGCCAACCAGAACACCGACCCGGAGACGAACCTGATCACCAAGAGCCAGATGGCCCGCGTGCGCGAAGTGGACTTTGTGGAGCGCTTTACGCACAACATCCTGAACAAGCTGCGCGAGGCCCTGGGCGTGACCCGCGTGATTCCGATGGCCGAGGGCACGACCATGTATGTGTACAAGACCACGGGCACCCTGCAGGACGGCAGCGTGCCGGAGGGCGCGATCATCCCGCTGTCCCAGTACGAGCGCACCAAGACGCCCGTGGGCGAAATCACGCTGAACAAGTGGCGCAAGGCCGTTTCTGCCGAGGCCATCATGAAGAGCGGCCGGGACGAGGCCATCGCCCAGACGGACAACAAGATGCTGACCGACGTGCAGAAGAAGGTGCGGAGCGACTTTTTCAGCTACATCACCGGACTGGATGGCACGGTGATCGCCCGCAGCACCCTGCAGGGCGTGCTGGCGCAGACCTGGGCGAAGCTTCAGGTGCTGTTTGAGGACGACGCCATCGAGGCGGTGCACTTCATGAACCCGGTGACCATCGCGGACTACCTGGAGACCGCCACCATCACCACCCAGACGGCGTTCGGCATGACCTACATCGCCAATTTCCTGGGCATGGGCACCGTGCTCCTGTCCAGCGCCATCCCGGTGGGCCAGGTGTTTTCCACCGCGAAGGAAAACATCATACTGTACTACCTGAACATGACCGGCGACGTGGCCCGGGAATTCGCGCTGACCACCGACCAGACCGGCTATATCGGCATCAATTCCGACTACGCCACCAACGAGCGGGCGCAGAAGGAAACGCTGGTGATGAGCGGCATCCAGTTCCTGGTGGAGTACGCCGACGGCGTGGTGATCGGCCAGATCGACGCGACGCCGGGCCTTGACAGCGTGACCGTCGCCAGCACGGCCGGCACCGCCGTGGGCGACAGCAACATCGTCATGAGCGGCTACACCCTGGGCACCGGTGAAAAGTGGGTGTACAAGACCGGCAAGAGCGCCGCGCCCGCCGTGACCTACGGACAGAAGCTGGGGACCGGCTGGACCGAGCTTTCCAGCGGTGACGACATCACGCCCGCCGCCGACGCCACGAAGATCACCGTGGCCGCCGTGGACGGCAACGGCCGCGCCCAGGCCGCCGGCAACGCCACCCTGACCGTCAAGACCTGATAACCGACCGGGAGGCCGCGCAAGCGGCTTCCCCATTCAAGTGATTTTGGAGGGCTACGACATGCTTGAGCAGGTTTGCGGGCACATCCACAACTATTTTACCGACGAGGCGGACATACGCGCCGGGGAATGGACCGTGGAGGACGGGACCCTTGCGCTGGACTTTTTGAAGGAGGGCCAGTATTTCCGCGTCGTGGGGAGCGTGTACAACGACGGAGTGTACCAGTACCCCGCGTGGGACATGAAGGACGAGACCTTCGACGGGGAAATCTGGCCGATGAAGCCGCCGAGGGCCTTTGTGCAGTTGTGCGGGGAGATCGAGGAGTGGCAGGAGAAATACGGCGCGGCGGCGGTTTCGCCCTACTCCAGCGAGAGCGTGATCGGCGTGTACAGCTACACCAAGGCGGCCGGCGAAAACGGCAGCGGGACGCCCACCTGGGAGAGCGTGTTCCGGTCCAGACTGAACCAGTGGAGGAAATTGAGATGAGCATTTTCGACGGCGCCAGCATGGGCATCCTGGGCGACATGTTCGAGCCCTTTGTGATGATGGACAAGACCACAGTGGACGACGGACTTTTCGGACCGAAGGCGGTGTATGTCGAGGGCGCGGCCTTTGATGCTTACGCGAGAAAGGACAACAGCACCGAGGCGCAGATCGCCGAGCAGAGCGGCATGAGGGCCATCTACACGGTGACGGTGAACCGGGGGGTAAACCTGGAAAAGCCGGACGTGATCAAACGCGTGTCGGACGGCCTGATCCTGCGCATCACCGGCAGCACAAAGGACAACGAAGCGCCGGACACCTCAACCGTCCCTATCGCCAAGACGCCCGCCGAGGAATGGAGCCTGCCAAATGACGCAGACAATTGAGGCGCTGAGCGCCTTCTTCGGGCGCTTTGGCCTGCCGATCTACCCGGAGGACAGCGTGCCGGAGCTGGACGCCGACGGGAACAGGGTAAACCCGCCCTATATCACGGTGCAGCTGGCGACGCCCAACTGGCGCGGGGCCATGCCCATCTATGCGCGGGTGTGGTACAGGTCCGAGAACCTGCGGGCCATCTCCGCGAAGGTGGACCAGATCGCCGCCGCCATCGGGGAAGGGGCCAGCATACCCACGGCAAGCGGAAGCGTGTGGCTGTACAAGGGGGACACCTTCTGCCAGTTCCAGCCGATGGCCGGGGACAATACGCTGAAATGCGCCTACCTGAACCTGATCATGCAGGCGCTGACCGATTGACAAGAGGAGGAATGACACATGCCTGACACGAACGCCGTGAGCACCAACTGGCCGACCTATACCAAGGTGCCCGAAAACCTGTGGCAGCACATCCAGATGAACGCGGGCGTGGTGGTGAAGGGCTTCGACCCAACGGACGGCAGATATGAGGCCATCATCGGGGCAACCGCCAACGGCACCAGCTTCAACCCCAACCCGGAATTTTACGACCTGGGCGAGGGCATCGACAATCTGCCCGCCAACACCAAGCAGCTGAAGAAAATTCGCGCCTTCGACCCGACCCTGTCCGGCACCTTCAAGAGCATCACCGAGGAGCTGCTGCAGATGCTTCAGGCGGCCAGCACGAAGGAGGGGACCGGCATCGTGCACATCATCCCCAGCGGGGAGCTGACCGAGGCCGACTTTAACGAGGTGACCCTGATCGCGGACTATTCCGAAGTAAACACCGGGGCAACCGCCGGCTTTCTCGCCTTGACGGTGAAGAACGCGCTGAACACCACGGGCTTTCAGTGGCAAACCCAGAACCGGGACAAGGGCAATTTCCCGTTTGAGTTCCATGGCCACTATGACCTGACCAACCTGGACATGGTGCCCTTTGACATCTACATGCGCCAGGGCGTTGCGTAAGCGGGAAAGGGGCGAAAACGATGCGGAGCAATGAAAAAAAGCTGGACCTGTTCGCCGACCTGATCGAGCCAATGGGCCGGATCATTGCGGACAGGCGGGTGGCCGAGGCCTGGGCCGGAAAAGACGTGGCCGGGGGCATCAAAATCGCCATCAAGAGCCACAAGGCCGAGGTGGTGGAGATTCTCGCGCGGATCGAGGGCGCGGACCCGGCGACCTATCAGATCGACGGCATGGCGCTGTTTATGCGCCTGTTCAACCTGTTCAACCGCCCGGACCTGGAGGGGGCCGCGGACCTTTTTACTTCGCGGGCACAGAGGCGAGAAGGCGCGTCTTCTGGGCCTGCTACGGAGATTACAGGGGACGGCGCGCTCTAGCGCCGTTCCTGCGATACGCCAGGGCGAAGGCCGCCGAGAATGAGGAGGCGCGGATGTACCGCGCCTATGTGACGGACAGCCTGTATTATCAGGCCCACGGGCAATGCCTGACGGAGCGGTGGATCGAAAAGATCATGCCGACGGCAAAGGACGAGCGCAGCGGGGACGAGATCGCCGCGGACGTGATCGTCAGGGCGGGTCTGACGCCCAGAGAATAGGACGGTGATCGGATGGATTTGTTCAGCCTGGTGGCGCGGCTGACCCTGGACAGGAGCGACTATGAAAAGGGCATGAGCGACGCGACCAACGAGGGCGAGGGCTTTGCCAGCAAGCTGAAGGGCGGGCTTGCCACCGCCGCGAAAGTGGGCACCGCCGCCGTGGCCGCCGTGGGCGCGGCCGCCGGTACAGCCGCAACCGCCTTTATAAATGGCGCGGGCGAATTGGCGTCCTATGGGGACAACATCGACAAGATGAGCCAGAAGCTGGGCATGAGCGCCGAAGCGTACCAGGAATGGGACGCCATCATGCAGCACAGCGGCACCTCCATCGAGTCGATGCAATCCAGCATGAAGACCCTGGCCAGCGCCGCGGAGACCGGCAACGACGCCTTCGAGGCCCTGGGCATCAGCCAGCAGGACCTGGCGAAGATGGACCAGGAGGAGCTGTTTTCCGCGACGATCGCCGCGCTGCAGAACGTGGAAAACGAAACGCAGCGCACCTATCTGGCCGGCAAGCTGCTGGGCCGGGGCGCGACGGAGCTGGGCCCGCTGTTGAACACCAGCGCCGAGGACACCGAGGCCATGCGCAGGCGCGTGCATGAGCTGGGGGGCGTAATGAGCAACGAGGCCGTTAAGGCCGCCGCGAAGTATCAGGACAGCTTGCAGGACATGACCACCGCCATGGACGGATTGAAGCGGGGCATGATGGCCGACTTTCTGCCCGCCGTCACCACGGTGATGGACGGCCTGACGGAGCTGTTCAGCGGGGGAGACGGCGTGGGCCAGATTTCCGAGGGCCTGGGGCAATTTGTGGACCAGATGGCCGCGAAGATTCCGCAGGTGCTTCAGACGGGCACCAGGATTGTGACGGCCCTGACGGGAGCAATCGTGGCAAACCTGCCGACGCTGATCGACGCGGCCACCAAGGCCATATTGACGCTGGGGACGGGCCTTGTGCAGCAGCTGCCGACCATCGTAGAGGCCGGTTTGCAGATCATACTGTCGCTGGCCCAGGGCATCGCGGACAGCCTGCCGGAGCTGATCCCCACGATCGTGGACGTGGTGCTGAAAATAGTGGACATACTGACCGAGCCGAACACGTTGTCCAACCTGGTCGACGCCGCAATACAGATCATACTGGCCCTCGCGGATGGCCTGATCCAGGCGCTGCCAAGGCTGATCGAGGCCGTGCCGAGGATCATCGCCAATCTGGTGGCGGCCATTGTGAGCAACGCGCCGAAGCTGCTGGAAGCCGGCCTTCAACTGATCGTGTCCATGGCCAACGGCATCATAAGTGGCGTGGGCGACATTGTTGGCGCAGTGGGACAGATCGGGACGGCCATCTGGAACGGCATTACGGACATTGTTGGAGGCGCGGCCCAGTGGGGGCGCGACCTGATCGACAACTTCATAGGCGGCATTCGCAGCATGTGGAGCAATCTGAAAAACACCGTTTCAAGCGTGGCCCAGACGGTGACAAACTTCCTGGGCTTTTCGGAGCCGGAGGAGGGGCCGCTTTCCAACTTCCACACCTACGCGCCCGACATGATGGCCCTGTTCGCCCAGGGCATCGAGGACAACGCCGGCCTGATCACCGACGCCATCGGAAGGACATTCGACTTCGGGCCGCAGATCGCCGCCCAGACGCCCGCGGGGGCGCGGGAATTCACGGTGCCGAGGGACGGCGCGGGAATCGGGGCGCGGACGCTGACAGCCGTGTTCCAACTGAACGGCGAGGAGGTCGGGCGCATCCTGACGCAGCTGATCGAGACCGAGCAGCAGCGGGTGGGCGTGCGCCTGTCGCCGGCATAAGGAGAGATTGATATGTTTACCATTGACGGCCTGACCTGGGACATCCCCTGTGACATCGACCGCGTAATGGAGGTGCGCCCCAGCGACATCAGCGGCCTGCTGATGGACAAGACCTGGTTCAACGACGTGCTGGGCACCTATCTGCGCTATTCGGTGACGCTGGCCGCCAATCCGGACGACATGACGGCCTATTACCAGATCATGGAGACGCTGAACGCGCCGGTGGACGGACACGCCTTTGTGCTGCCCTACAACGAATCGACGATACAGATCACCGCCCGGGTGGAAAACGTGCGAGACGTGTATGTGATGCTGCCCGGAGGCGCGACGTACTGGAAGGGCACAAAGTTCGACGTCATCGCCAACGGCCCGACGAAGGAGCAGGCCCTGGGCGAGGTGATCGCCCGGGGCATGAGCCCGCTGCCGGACGTGTCCGGGCCGAGGGAGGGCGACATCTACATCTACACCAACGGCGCGTGGACGCCCTACACCGCGCCCAGCTATGCCGACGCGGACGACATGCAGTTCTAGGAGGCCGGCACGATGCATCTGATCATCGATCTACAGGAATACGACCGCCTGAAAGGCCTGTCCTTCGCGCCGGGCGCGGACGTGACCGGGGACACGCTGCCGATCAACGAGTTTGCGGTGGACGTGATCACGGACGCGGAAATTGCCGCGGGCCAGTATGCCGAGCTGCGGGACGAGCTGGACAACCTGTGGGCAAAGTATTGGATCATCACCGCCCGCCGGGTGTCCGAGAGCGCGGTGCGGGTGGTGGCAAGGTCGGAGCTTGCGCTGCTGGACGGCGTGACGCTGCCCGCGACGATGTACGCGAACACCACCGCCGCCGCCGTGCTGGAGGACGTGATGGTGCGCAAGGCGAGCGCGGGCATCGTGGCCCCAATCGACTACGCGCTGGACAGCACGCTGGAAAACATCGCAATCTCCGGCTTCTGCCCGAAGCAGAGCGCCCGGGAGCGATTGCAGTGGGTGTGCATGGCCATCGGGGCCTATGTCAAGACCGCTTTCAACACCATGACGGAGATATTGCCCATCGAAAATGACGCCACGCCCGTTCCGCTGAACAAAACCTTCTGGAGGCCGAGCGTGACCGAGGGGGAGCTGATCACCGAGGTGCGCGTCACCGCCTACAGCTTCACCGCCGGGACGCCGTCCACCACCGACCAGTATGTGACCGACGAGGGCGGGACCCATTACATCGTACAGGGCCAGACCATCAGCCTGGCCAATCCAAACGCGACGGCAGCGGAACCTGACAACCCGGTGGAAATAGAGGGCGTTTACCTGATCAACGGCGACAATGCCAGCGCGATCCTGTCCAGGATGGCCGCGTGCTACTTTAGGAACCGCACGGTGGAGGCCGACGTGATCGACAACGCGGAGTTCGTGCCCGGGCAGCGGGTGGCCGTGGCCGTCAGCGCCGACGCCATGGAGGGCGGCAACATCGAAAGCGCGTCATTCGCCTTTGGCAAGCAGGCCCGGGCCAGACTGACCCTTGTGGCCGCCGCGCCGGTGGAGGCCGGGAAGCTGACGGTGGAATACCTGTGGGATGGGAACAAGGTGCATGAGGATAAATACCTGCTGCCCGCGGGCTATGCATACACCATCGAAAACCCCTATCTGGACATCACCCTGGCCGCCCACCGATATATCTTCCGGCCAGACGACGCGACCATTACGGGGACCATGCCCGCGCTGGACGCGACCGTCCAGCAGAGCGTGGGGGTGGCGCTGGACTTGCATGAGGGCATCCTCCATGTGATCAGCGTGGACAGCATAACCGAGGAGACCGACGAGATAACGATAGGGGTGATCGCGTAATGGCGAAAGTGCTTGTGACTGAGGGATATCTGAGCGAAATAGCCGAGGCCATACGGTCAAAGAACGACGCGGCCACAACCTACCGCCCCGGAGACATGGCGGCGGCGATACAGGCGATTCCCACGGGCATCACGCCCACGGGCACGGTGAATATCACACAGAATGGCACCCATGACGTAACCCAGTACGCCAGCGCGAACGTCAACGTGCAGCCGAATTTACAGAGCAAGACCGTCACGGAGAACGGGACGGTGACGCCGGACGGCGGGTATGACGGGTTAAGTTCAGTGGTGGTGAATGTGTCCGGTGGCGGCAGCGTTAGCTACTTTAAAAGGTTGACACCGATACATACGGATTTTATTGGTGGTTACATTAGCTTTGGGACATGGTACGTCGGAGATGATATGGCAAGAACAGATATATACGCTGTAGAGGCAAATAAGCGATATATGATTATGCTGGGTTCAAATACTAGTAATAGGTTTCGTGTGGCATTTTTTGTTAGCGACCCCGCTGATGCAACAGGAGATTTACAAGGTATGAATATAAAAGAAAATAATACTGCAACCCCATATATGGTCGCATTGTGGAATGACGGTTTATTTGTTCCGAGTAATAATGGGTACATAGGAATTGAAAAAACAAACCAATCTGTTGATGGCATTACAAGTTATGTATTTGAAGCTTTATTTTAGCAGAAAATAGGGGTGGGAGTATATGAGCAAAAATATAGTAATTCAAGAGGGCGGTCAAGGTAAGCAACTGACCGTCGACAAGCTGAAAACCAACCTTGTGGGCGGCAGCACTTGTCTATGGGTTCCGGAGGACGAAACTACGCTCGGAACGAAAATCATTACAGAGAACGGAACCTACAAGGCCGGTGACGATGGCTACTACGGCTATTCTGAGGTGACCGTCAATGGTATTGGCGTTGCAAAAGGCAAAGACGGCGACGGAGACGATGCCGTTGTGTACACTGACCCAAGCACAGGAAGCCTTGTCGAGCAGAAAATCCCGAGCAGTATAGAGGTTGTGACGCCGCCGACAAACCCATATGGCATCTACCAAGATGGTCAGACAATAACGAAGGACGGAATGGTTGTTAAGGCATATCTGGCGTCCGGCGACGAATACGGAACCGTATCAAATGACGAAATAACGATCGACCCGACGAGGGCTGTCTATGACGCAAGCCACGACGAAAGCGGGAAATACACTGGAGACGGGATAACCGCACAACGTTATATATCTAATGCGTATCCAGATCAACCAAACGGGTCTTGGTATGAATGTGTACCGGGATTCTACATAACAATTCCATCTTTTAGTTTTTTGCTTACGAGGTATAATAACAGAGTTTATGCAGCAAGTGTAGACGGAAGTACTGTAACATGTAGCTATAACGTTAGATATGAAGGTGGTTCAACAAGTGGATCGCTAAATTGTAGTGCTTATTTTAGCGTTATGGCGGCAACTGAGCATTTCGAATTTGTGCCCGAATCGACGTCTGACTTAACCGGGAAAACAATTAACGATCTAACACCGGAGCCGTCTGGGTCTCGCCAAACCAACACCGTTTCGTGGCCCCGCCCCGGCGATAGTAAAGTCCTCGAAGCGACGTTTGAAATCCTCGTCGCCCCGTCACCCAGCGGGGACGACGACAACTAAAGGAGGAAAAATACCATGTCAGTGAAGATTGGCAGCGCCCGGATTGATGAGAATGGCCGCGCGACGGGTGGCGCGGCGGGGGACCAGACGGGACGGGAGGTGTCCACCCAGAGCTGGTACAGGCATAACAAGGGCTGGCGCGTGTTCCGCGCGAAAAGCGCCGAGGCCGCGGAGAAGATCGCCCAGGACATGCAGTGGGCCTGTGACAACAAGGCCATCGGCTACGATCAGAGCCAGCGGACCACGCTGTACAACGTGGCCAAGCCCCTGGGATTCAACTGCAAAAAGGTGGAGACGAAGTGCGAGACGGACTGCTCCGCGCTGGTGCGGGTGTGCTGCGCCTACGCGGGCATCATGCTGCCGAATTTCAGGACGCCCACCGAGCCCGCCGCGCTGCTGGACAGCGGCGCGTTCACCGAGCTGACCGGGAGCAAGTACACCGACAGCCCGGACTATCTGCGCCGGGGGGACATCCTGGTGACCCGCACGCAGGGGCACACCGTGGTGGTGCTGTCCAATGGCACCCGGGCGATGAACCTCGGCGCGGCCTTCGCGCCGGTGGCCGAGTACAAGCTGGGCGAGAGGGAGCTGGAGAACGGCTGCGAGGGCGCGGACGTGAAAGAGCTGCAAGCCGACCTGATCAAGCTGGGCTTTGATTGCGGCAAGTGGGGCGCGGACGGGGAGTTCGGCGACGCCACCGAGCTGGCCGTGGAGGCGTTTCAGCGCTCCGCGGGAATCGACGACGACGGCATTGTGGGTCCTGTGACGCTGAAGGCGCTGACCGAGGCGCTGATCAAGACGAACGCGGGCTGCAACGGCGACGCATGCCCTCTGTGGGTGGAAATCCGTGGGGGCAACTGCTACGTGCGGACCGCGCCGAACACCGACGGGAAGAAGCTGGGCGTGGCCCACGAGGGGGACAGGCTGCTGTATCAGGGCCAGACGAGCCCGGAGGGGTGGCTGCTGGTGGAATACAAGAGCAGCAACGGCTGGGTGTCCGGGAAGTACGGGAGGCTGATGGCATGAACTGGGAGAACGTTACAAAGGCGCTGGCCGCGGCGCTGGGCGCCGTCGCCGGCCTGCTGGGGGAATGGAATGTGCTGTTGACGATCCTGGCGCTGTTCATGGTGATCGACTATTTGACGGGCCTGATCGTGGCCTGGAGGGGCAAGAGCCCCAAGACCGAGACCGGGGGCGTGAGCAGCCGGGCGGGCTTCGACGGCCTGATCCGCAAGTTCTTCATCATGGTGGTGGTGCTGGTGGCGACGCTGCTGGACGTGGCCATCGGGAACGCATCCCGGGTGTTTCAGACCGCCGCGACGATGTATTACATCGCCAACGAGGGCATCTCCATCCTGGAAAACACCGCGCTGATGGGCGTGAAGTATCCCAAATTCATCGCCAAGGCGCTGGAAAACCTGCGGGAGAAGAACGACAGCCTGGGGGACGGGAAAAGAGACGATACCGAAGACGAGGGCGACAAGCCGGAGGAATGACCATGCAGGACACAAAAGCCAAGCCGGACGCGCTGGACCGGGACATCCTGGACCGGCTGGTCTGGAGCCACGAGCGGAGCCGAACGCGGTTGATCGTGGCGCTGATCGTCGCCATGACGCTGCTGGCCGCGTGGGGCATCGTGGAGACGGTGCTGCGCCACAAGGAGCACGGAGAGTGGCTGGATTTCATGGCGGGCTATGATTTCGAGTGCTACGACTACGCCCAGGACGGAAAGGGCGTGAACATCATCGGAAACGGGAACGGAGTGATGAATTATGAGCCAGCGATTGCGCGTGCGGAAAATGACACGGAAAGCCGCAGGATCGAGCCGAGGCAAGGCGACCCGTAAGAGCGGGAGCGGAGCGAAGAGGCGCAAGCGCTGAGACGCGGGAGGACCAACCATGAGCAGGCGCAAAAACGAGGCGCTGTTTGAGCCCTTCGGCGTCAGCGCCCGGGAGCGGGCCATTGCCGAATGGCTGCCAAACGCGCAGGACCGGCGCATCATGATCCGGGCGCTGGTGATCCATGACACCTACGCCGCCATCGCCGAGGCCGAGGGCATGAGCGAAAAGCAGATCGCCCGGCGCGTCCATAGGGCCGAGGCCATCCTGTACAAGCATATGTGACACATAGCACCGTGCAGATTTTGCACGGTGCTATTTTGTTTTTTTGGGGGAGCGTCGGTGAATGTCGGGTAAGTGTCGGGTGCATGGGCTGTTGCGGGTGCGCGCCACACTATACAATTAAAGCATGAGCAGATGGCAGTATTACAACCCAAATCCCTACGGCAAATACACAATAGATTGCGCTGTACGGGCCGTGTCCGCGGCGCTGGACGTCGACTGGCGCGAGGCATACGCCCTGATCCAC
Organism: uncultured Clostridia bacterium; assembly: GCA_947165425.1. GTDB lineage: Bacteria > Bacillota > Clostridia > Christensenellales > Aristaeellaceae > RUG11272. Next base: position 13,280 of record CAMVAJ010000021.1, on the reverse strand, counting down.
GCCCACGGCTACGGAGAGGGCGACATGGGACCGACCAACGAAACCTGGGGAGGCGTGCTGCGCCGTTACGGTTTTCGCCGCGCCATCATTCCAAATTCCTGCCCCATCTGCTACACCGCCGAGGATTTCGCCGTCGACAACCCCGTGGGCACCTACGTCCTGGGCTTCGAAAATCACACCGCCGCCGTGATCGACGGGCGCGTGTATGATTCCTTCGATTCGACCCAGCTTTGCCCCCAATATTACTGGTACAGAGAGGAGTGACCCCGCATGGTAGACCCCTACCGTCAGCAGTGGTTCCCGGATTACCCCGGCCAGCGGATGCAGGACGACCCGCAGTATATCAACTGGCTGAGCCAGCAGCAGCAGGCCCGCCAGTTGGCCCAGCCGCAGACGCCTGCGCCCCAGATGACCCCGTTCATCGACGCCCGCATGCTTCAGGTCAATTCCATCGCCGAGGCCGAGGCGTTTCGCCTGGAGCCGGGACAGTCCCAGCTGTTTTACACCGCGGATCGAATGGCCTTCATCGTCAAGGAGCAGGGGCAGACCGGCTACAACCTGCTGATCTATGACCGCAGGCCGCCGGAGCCCCAGAAAGCCCCCATAGACCCATCCCAGTTCGTGACGTGGGACGGGTTGGAGAAGCGCCTGGAGGCGATGAGCGCCCCCAAAGCGCCCAGGAGCAAGCTGAACAACGGAGGCGAGGAATAAATGGGATTTTTTGACAGACCCAACGTCGCGCCCGCGGAACAGCCGGCCCAAATGACCGAGGAGCAGATGCGCCAGGCGTTCCTGAGGGACGCCCAGGGGCTCAAGGACGACGTAAACGGATACATCAGCCGGGCCCATGTGGACATCCCGGAAAACATGAGAGGCGATCCGCGGGCCATGGCCATGCACCTGATCCAGACAGGCCAGGTGCCTCAGCAGCGGCTCCGGATGGTCCAGCCCCTCATTGACCGCATGATGGGGAGAAGATAAAAAAAGGCCCGCCGGCGTTACCAGCACCGGAGGGCCGAGGGATTGACGTGTCGCCACGCCATCACACGCACATTATACAGCGCCGCGTCAATCCTGTCAACACACATACAATCTCCGGCGCGCGAGGAGAATTGTATAGATTTTTATGTGGAGGATTGACACTATGGCACTTAATGATATGGGCGGCTACACCATGACAATGCCCGTGACCCCGCTGTATGGCGGCTATCCCATGGGCGGCTATGGCGGCGGCTTCTCCAACAGCTTCGGCGGCGACGGATGGTGGATCATCCTGCTGCTGCTGCTGGGCGGCGGCATGTGGGGCGGCTTCGGCATGGGCGGCTGGGGCGGCATGATGGGCGCCGGCATGATGGGCATGGATTGGCTCTACCCGTGGCTGTCCAATTCCCGCCAGATCAGCGACGGCTTCCAGACCCAGCAGACGAACAATCAGATCTCCGACCTGCGAAGCGACGTGAACCGGGGCTTCGGCGACGTGCAGCTGGGCATTGCCGGACTGGGCCGACAGGTGTGCGAGACCGGCAACGGCATCACCCAGGCCGTGAACCAGGGATTCAGCGCCGCCGAGATCGCGGCCAACGGCAGGCAGATGGCAAACATGCAGCAGGGCTTTGGCATGCAGACCGCCATGATGCAGGGATTTAACGCCGTGCAAGCACAGGGCGCCGACCTGAAGTACACCATCGCCCGCGAGGGCTGCGACGACCGCGCCGCGCTGGCCCAGGGTCTCCAGCAGCAGACCATGCAGGAGATGACCAACACCAACGCCATCATGGGCGCGATCCGCGACGGCTTCCAGGCGATGAAGGACGAGTTCTTTGCCGACCGTCTGGACGACGAAAAGCGCAAGAATCAGGACCTGCGCTCCGAGGTGCAGTACCTGCGCAACCAGGCCGACCGCCTGGCCCAGGCCGACGCCATCATCGACCGAACCTATGCCCGTTTCAAGGACTGCCCGGTCGGCACGGTGCCCGTCTTCGGAAACACGCCGATTTTCAGCTGCACCAGCAACCTGAGAAACGGCAACAACTGCGGCTGTGGCGGCAACGGCGTGGCGCTGGCCGCATCCTGACGGGGGTGGGCTAATGGCGTTTGAAATCAGCGCGCCGGGAACCCAGCTTCTCCAGCCCGGGGCCGGCATTGCGTTTACCGTCAACCCCGTCCCCTGCGGTAGCGGCCTGATCTACTGGAGACCGGGCACCGGCCTGGTCCGCCTGGCCGCACCCAGCGTGATCTCCAGCTGTGACGGCGTGATCCCCTGGAACTGCTGCGGCATGCTCCAGGCCGACTATGACCTGGACTTCCACGCCAACCTCCAGTTGCCCGAGGGCGGCACGGGCGGCAGCGTGCTGTCGCTGGCCGTGGCCATCGACGGCGTGATCGACCCGGACAGCGTCATGCAGAGCACTCCGGCGGCGGCCGAGGAGCCTGAGAACGTGAGCGCGGGAATCATCGTGTCGGTGCCATGGCTGTGCCGCTGCGCCGCGATTCAGGTGATCAACACCTCCGCGGTGCCTGTGGAGATCGTGAATCCCAATCTCAAACTGAATTTTGCAGGCGTCGCCCGCCGCCGCTGATGGAAAGGAGGTAACAGGAATGCACAACAATCTCTATGAATTCGTCTGTGACGAACTGAAAGAGCTGGACGGCAAAGCCCGCAAGGGCGAACTGTCCATGCAGGACGTGCAGTATGCAGACATGCTGGAGCACTACAAAAAGAGCAAGCTGACCTCCGATGCCATGGAGGGCAGCGGCTACAGCGGAAGCAGCTATGCTGACGACTACAGCGGGGCCCGTGGCCGCATGAACGCCCCGCGCGACAGCATGGGCCGCTATTCCGGCGCGTCCTACGCCGACCGCAACCTGGCCGACGAGCTGCGCCGCCGCGCGTCGATGGAGCGCGACGACCGCGCCCGCCGGGAGATGCACAGCATGGCCGACCGCATTGAGGGCATCATGAGGTAGTCCCCATGATTACCGAGCGCGACATCGACCAGGCAATCGCCGAATGCCGGGCCGACCGCGACCCTGACGCCTGGACATGCATGAGACTGGCGGCGTTTTTAACGATTAAAGCGCAGCTGTTCGGCAACCCCGAACAGCTGCGGCGAGAAACGTTTGAAATGCCTATGATCCGAGGCGCGTCCATGGCCGAAGGACCGCAAACGTCTGCGGAAGAAATCGTGGAATATGAAAGCGGGACGGAGTTTGGCAAGGCCATCGACGGTAAAAGAGCGGCGCAAATATGGCCGGTATTGGATGAGGCAATGTCGATCCTGCAAACAATGCACCCAAAGCTGTACAACGCGATTATAAAAAGGCTATGACCAGCGCCCCGCCGGATTTCCGACGGGGCGCTTTATAATACAGGGAAATAGAATAGAAAGACGAATTCTTCTGTTTGATCTCCCAGTAAAATGGATTTTTAAGAATTGGTTTTTTGGGGGTACTTGGGATAAACCACGAGGGTGAGGTAATCGCCGGGTTGGTTATTGCGGAGGCAACGCTGGGTTTTGTGAAATTCGATATGATCCACGACGGTACGGAGAAGGGCGTTTTTCTCCGCGGGGGTTTGGGCGCTTTGGTAAGCGTCCACGACGGTGTGAATCTGGGGAATAAGCGGCGCGATGGGATCGGAGAAAGCCGGCGCGGCGAGGGCGTCCAGGGCGCGGCGCTCCGCGTCCAGTTTGGCGTTGAGGTCGGCGCGGCGCTGTCTGTATTCGTCGGGGGTGTAGAGGCCCTGCTCCAGCAGATCATACAGCCGTTCGGACTGGGCCTGCAGCGTGGCAAGCTGCTCCCGATGGTGGGCCAGGGCCGAGGCGCGGGCCGGAGCGTCCGCATCCTGCCGGGGGCCCGGGGCGTCGCCCTGTCGGGCCTGAAAGTCTGAGAGCCAGCCGCCGAGGGCATGGAGGGTGATGTCCTCCACGGCAAAGACGTAGGCGCTGCGGGTGGGACAGCGCTGGGTGGGGCAATAGATAAAATCGCCCCTTCGGCCCGGGCTGCCCTTGGTCTGCATCTTGTGCCCGCAGATGGGACAGATCACAAGCCCGCCGAGGGGGTTCGCAAAATCCTTCATGGCGCTCTTGGGCCGCTTTTCGTGGGCCGCCATCATGCGCTGGACGCGATCAAACAGCGCCCGGTCAATGATGGCCGGGTGCAGGCCGTCCACCAGTATCTCCTGCGCGTTCAGGGGCCGCGTCTTTTCACGCTTGCCATCGACGATCTTATACTGTGTGGTGCGGTGATTCCAACGGATCATGCCCACATACACGGGGTTTGAGAGCATGCCGCGCACGGTGGAAGGTATCCACGCGCCGCCGCGATCCGGGGGGAGGCCCATCTGGTTCAGCCGGTCCGCGATCAGATAGGTGCCAACGGGCTGCCCGTCCATGCCGTCGGCATACCACGCAAAAATAGAGCGCACGACGTCCGCTTCACGTGGAACAACCTCCAGCGTCCAGCCCTTGCGCCCCTGCAGCTTGACGCGCCGATAGCCGTACACGTCCCGGGAGCCCAGATAACAGCCCTCCAGCGCAGATTGCACGCGCCCGCGCTGAAGGCGCTTTTTGATCATCGCATATTCCCGCCGCCCGAAGAACAGGCGCATCTCGAAAAACTCGGAATCGCTGTCGTTCGCGGGATCGTATATCTTGTCCGGGGTGATGATCAACACGCCGGCATACAGCACCGTCTGCATGATCACGCCCTGATCGATCGAATTGCCGCGGGAGAGCCGGTCCACGTCCATCACCAGTACGCCGTCCCACAGGCCCGCGGTGATGTCGTCCAGAAGCTGGCGCACCTGGGGCCGGTCCGCGATGGTATCGCCGGACACGATCTCCCGATAGGTGCGCGCGACGCGGATGCCGAGGCGATGGGCCAGCTCCGCAAGCTGCCTCTCATGGCGCTGGAGGGTTTCCCCCTGGCCGAGGGCCTCCAACTCTTCGTCCCGGCGCGATTTGCGCAGATAGGCGCAGTACAGGCCGGATGGATTGAGATTGTTCATAGATGCTCCTTTACATCCATGCCAACCCATGCTATAATAGAGGCATGGCAATGGCATGGAGGTTCCCCCTGCTTTGTCTTCCCCGTCGTGTTCGCCGCGCGACGGGGTTTCTTTATGCCCGCCAGTTGTGCCCGCATTGGTGGCACACCCACATGGTGGTCTGCGTCTGCTTCAGTTTTTGCCGCTTCGGGGAGAAAATCTTGATGATCAGCGCGGGAATGGTGAGAAAAACCCATTTGATGATCATCCACCACCAGCCGATGAACAGCCACCAGAATACATTGTGGTGGGCGTTCTTCAGCTCGCTCTCGGTGACGATCTGGGCCGTGACGTTGGTGCTGTGACATTTCGGACAAGTCATGGCAATCCTCCTTACAAAATCAAAAAAATGTTGGAATTGTTCGCGCCGCTGGGGAATATAATAAAGATGCCAGCGCTGAGTAAAACACAATGGAGAGATACACATGGATAACCTGAAGGAACTGCGGGCGTGTATTGCCGCGCTGCTGGAGCACATCGAGGACGAAAAGGTGTTGAGGGCGATCTATCGATTTATCAACGATCTGTTCACCCACAACTGAGCCGGACAACCGCCGAGGGGCAGCCATCACAGCTGCCCCTCGTTTTTAATGCGGTCGATCATGTCGCGAAACATGGCCCACTCTTCATCCGGGAGCCTGACGAACGCCTTCATAATCGATATGGCCAGCGGGGATTCCCCGGCCATGTACTTGTCCACCAAATCCTCCAGACTGAGGTCCTGCATCATCTCCCCGCGCCCTTCGGTGATCCAAAGATAGTTCACCTTCCAGGTGGCGCAGATCAGCTTAATGGCGGCTTCGGTAAGATTGCTTGCATTGGCTTCAACCTTCGCAACACTGGCACCGGCCAGCCCAATAACCTTGCCAAATTCGACCTGAGTTAGACGCAGTTCCTTCCGCAAGTGCTTTATTCTCTCTCCAACGGTGTCCAAACGTCTGCCCTCCTTTCTATTCCTACTATATTATAGCACAGGTGTTGAATGCAGTCAAGTTTATTTTGGGAATAGTATTGACAAATTGCATACAGCCGAAGTATAATATTACCAGTAGCCAAGACATAGGAGAAGGAGGAGAATAAAATGAGCGAACAGGAAAAGAAGATCGAGATCAAGGAGATCATCGGCGCGATGCTGGAAATGCCGGAGGCCCAGAAGCAGTTCCTTCTGGGCTATGCCGCGGGCGTGGCCGACAGGAAGCAGACCGAGGACAAGGACAAGCGCAGCGCTTGAAAGAGGTGAACGCCATGAGCGAACCGGAACCAAAGACCATCGATGTCCTGATACTGGGCACGCGATATGTGATACACATGGACGTTGCCGAGAAGGACGACCCGCTGCTGAAGAACTGCGCGGGCTACTGTGATTATACGAGCCGCAAGATCGTGATATGCAAGAAAGAAGAGAATGACGACATAGACGACTTCGCGGAGTATCAAAAGCGAGTCGTGCGGCATGAAATCATACACGCATTCCTGTTTGAAAGCGGGCTGGGGAAGGATACGGTATGGTGGGCGGTAGACAACCAGACCCACCCGGAGCAGATGGTGGACTGGATGGCAAGACAGTTCCCGAAGATGCTCAAGACATTTGAGCAGGCAGGAGCGATTTGAACCGGGGGAGGATGATCCGATGGCGATTGTGAGGACCATACAGTGCGAAAACGGCGGGCGGGCGATGATCGCGGACGATTGCTGCGCGGACCTGAGCGCCGAGGAGCTGGAGCGCCGACGGGTGGAAATCTCCAGGGCGATCCTCGCCATCGACCGGGCGGCGCAGGAGCGGGAAGCACAACAGAGAGGGGGCGCGGAAAAGTGACGTTTGCGGAGCTGCGGAAAAGGTGCGATTGCGTCAATTTCGCCCTGGTGGCGAGGACCGCCGAAGGCGGCGAGGCGCGGGAGGAAATCCTGACGCTGTACACGGTCAACGCGGGGCGCGAGCTGGCACGGTATGACGACGCGGAGGTGGCGCGGATTCGCCCGGGGGTTTCCACCTGGGAGGGCGAAATCATCGCCGTGCTGGAGGTGGAGCTGGATGTGTGAGCCGAGGGAACAGGGGAACGACCTCTCCCGCCCCTTCGGGGCACCCTCCCCGGAGGGCCATGGAGAGACCAGGCGGGGAGCCGTGATCCTGATCAGGCGCGGCGACCCGGAGATCAGCGGGGCCATCGCCGAGGGGATGGCGAAGGGGATGGGGAACGACCTCTCCCGCCCCTTCGGGGCACCCTCCCCTGAAGGGGAGGGCTTCGGGGACAGGTTGACCGGGGAGCAGATCGAGGTGGTGGAGGCCGAGATCGACCGCCAGAAGATCGTCGCGGGGCTGCTGCGGGTGGCGACGCGGAACACCAAGACGCAGGAGGACTACGACATGCTGATGATCAGGGCCAGGTGCGAGATACAGCGCTACGAGCGCCCCGCGGGGCCGCTGCGCAGGCTGGGCCGCCGGATACTGGGGATTTACGGGCTGCTGTGCTACGGGATCAGCCTGGCCTATCGCCAGCAGGACCGCATTTTGGGAAGCAGGTGAGCGCGTGGAGGGCGTGAAGATCAAGACGCCGAAGCTGGGGATGCCGCTGCCGAAGGGGGGCGCGTTCGAGGACCGCCTGCGGTGGCTGATGGAGGTGCACGGGCACACCGCGAAGGAGGTGACCCGGCGCATCGACAAATCGCCCAGCACGATCGGCAACTATGTGCGGGGGCGAAACGAGCCAGACATAAGAGCCATCCGGGACCTGTGCGACCTGTACAATGTGTCCGCGGATTTCCTGCTGGGCCGGATCAGGGACGAGGGCGCGCTGGTGCTGTGCAGGCTGCGGGCGAAGCGAAAGAGGGAGATGGAAATCAATGCGAAGGCCAAGGTACAGGATATTCGACGTGGCCGGGAAGGCCTGGCTTGCGGGGATCGAGAGCGCGGAGGGCGAGATCATCGCCCAGAGGTGGAGCCATAAGCAGCGGGATGCCATGCTGTTCCCGGGCACGAAGACCGCGCGAAGGATGATCCGCCGGCTGGGCGAGTGGGCCAGCCTGGTGATCGTCAACGGGAAAGGGGGATATTGCAGGATGATCTGGGAGTGCATGCAGCGGGGCATGGCCGCCGCCGGGTGGGTGATCGGCTTTGCCGCGGCGCTGGGCGCGTTCGCCGGGGTGTGCTGGCTGTTCTGCGCCGCGATGGGCTGGGCCTTCGGAGGGCCGGAAGGGGGCGAAGAGGATGCGGGAGGCGCTGACGAAGGGCCGGGCCGAGGGCCTGCCGGAGCACGCGGTGGAGCTGCTGCCCAGGGCGCTGATGCTGCGCGAGGTGTGCGGGCAGATCGCCCGGGCCGCCGCTGAGCTGTCGGAGATGGCGATGGCCGCGCCCATCGGGGACGGGCTGGACCGGCAGTTCGACCTGCTGCGCAAATACGTGGCAAGCCGGGACGACATCCGCCGGGAGATGACCGAGCGGGAAATCGAGCAGTACAAGAGGCAACAGGCAACGGGCAACGGGGAACAGGGGACATAGGGAACAGGGAACAGGGAACAGGGAACAGGGATGGCCTGAGGGAAGAGGGGGAACGAAAAATGAGGAAGCCGGCGGCGGGATGCTGGATCAAAGAATACCGGGAGCGCGTGGGCATGAGCGCGGGGGAGTTCGCCGCGGCCCTTCGGGAGATGGGGCGCAAGCGGAAGATGAACGGGCTGGTGTCCAGGAAGCTGCTGGAGTACCTGGAATACAGCCCTTCGGCTGTGACCCACCCGAGGCTTGCCAGCCTGATCGCGGACGCCTGCGGGGCCACGGCCAAGCAGCGGGACGCCATCACGCCGGAGCAGTACAGGGGCGGCTATCGCCAGCGTGAGGCGAAGGTGACCGAAAAGGCGGTGAAGCCCTGGAAGCGGACGATGGTGACGGAGCGGGCGAGGAATATAAGGGGCGAGAACGGATGAGCCGAAGTGAAAACAGGGCGTATTATCTGAGCCGGGGCCTGTGCCCGCGCTGCGGAGGCAAGGCGCGGGTAGAGGAGGGCCGGGTTCTGTGCCGGGAATGCCAGGAAAAGCACGACAGATGGCAAAGGGAATCGCGCGCGCAGTGGAAGGCGCAGGGGCTGTGCACCCGTTGCGGTGGGGAACGGGACAGCAAGTGGAAGCTGTGCGCGAAGTGCCGGGCATACAGGGACGCCAACAAGCACGGGGACGCGGAGGCGGCGAAGGCACGCCGGGACGCCCTGCGCGAGAAGGGCTTTTGCACGCGCTGTGGACAGACCTGGGCCGAGCCCGGGCGCAGCTGGTGCAAAAAATGCCTGGAGGAACACCGAAAGTACACCAGAAGCGCGGAGCAGCGCCGGAAAGCCGACGAAAGGCGGCGGGCGCGGGTGGAGGCCGGGCTGTGCATCGATTGCGGGAAGCCGGCGAAGGACGGAAAGCAGCGCTGTCGGGCCTGCATTGAGGCCAGAAGGGACAGCACCAGGAAGTACAAGATCATGCAGCGGATCAGAAAAGAGACGCTGACGCAGATGAAATGACGCCGGGACATTCCCGGCACATGCGGGCGCAGGTTTGCGGACGGATCGATACGGCAATGCCGGGGCCAGTCCGCCGGGTTCGATTCCCGGCGCCCGCTTCAGCGAGAAAGACAGGGGCGAAAGACATGGAGCAGATGATGCTGACGGGGGACGGGCGCGTGGAGGCGTGCATCACCCGGCGACGCAGGGACGACGGGAGCTATAAGAGCCGGGTTTTCACGGACAGGCCGCCCTATGCCGATTACGACGCGCCGCATAAGTTCATGGCGATCCAGAGCATCGTCGCCAAGCGCCTGATCGAGCATCCGAAGGCGATATGCAGCTATTCCGGGGGATCGGACAGCGACATCATGATCGACCTGGTGGAGCGAACGCGGCAGGCGTTCGATCTGCCGCCGATCCAGTATGTGTTCTTCGACACAGGGCTTGAGATGAAGGCGACGCGGGACCACGTGAAGGCCGCCGCGAAGAAATACGGCGTGGAGATCAGGAAGCTGCGCCCGAGGACAAATATTGTGCTGGCCACGCGCCGATACGGCGTGCCGTTCGTGTCGAAGATCATGAGCGCGGGTCTGGAGGAATGGCAAAAGAAGGGCGTGCCGCTGTCCGTTGCCGGAGAGTACGCCGAGGCGACGGACAAGGGCGCGGTGCGCCGGGAGCTGAGGGCGCGGTATCCGGGGTGCGAGAGCCTGATCAACTTTTTATGCTGCTGCAACAGGGACGGGGAGCCGAGGCCGAACATCCAGCTGGTGATCAACTCCAGCGCCTACATGCTGGACTTCATCCGGGAGCACCCGCCGGGCTTTAAGATCAGCGCGAAGTGCTGCGACTATTGCAAAAAGCAAATCGCCCACCAGGTGCAAAAACCGTATGAAATGGTGATTACAGGAGAGCGCCGGGACGAGGGCGGCGTGCGCAGCGTGCGCAACGTGCCGAGGCAGGGCGAGGCCAACAGCACCATGTGCTTTGGGGAGACCGCCAACGGACAATGGCGGCTGCGCCCGCTGTACTATGTGAGCGACCGGGACAAGGCGTGGTATAAGGACTATTACGGCATCCGATATTCCGACGCCTACGAGGTGTACGGGCTGACCCGGACGGGCTGCTGCGGCTGCCCGATCAACTACAAGGCAGTGTAGGACCTGGAGCTGATACGCCCGCATGAGCCGAACGTGGTGCGGGCCGCGTGGAACATCTTCGGAGACAGCTACCGCTATCGACAGCAATACAACGCCTACAAGGCCGAGCGCCGCGCCGAGGAGCGCCGGATGCGGGGCGCGCTGGAGGGCCAGCAGACGCTGTTCGACCTGGTGGACGGAAGAGGTGAAGGGAAATGACCTATCAGGATTTTTTACAGAGCAAGATCGACATCGCGGAGGAAACCGGGTTTGAGATCGGGCCGGAGGAAGTGAACCCGAAGCTGCTGCCCCATCAGCGGGACGCGGTGATGTGGGCGATCCGGGGCGGACGCCGGGCGCTGTTTGAATCGTTCGGACTGGGGAAGACGGTGCAGCAGCTGGAGTGGGCGCGGATCGTCCACGCGCACACCGGGGCGCGGGCGCTGATCATACTGCCCCTGGGCGTAAAACAGGAGTTCCAGCTGGACGCCGAGCGGCTGCTGGGATGGGGAAATGAGGGAACAGGGAACAGGGAACAGGGGAATGACCTATTCCGTCAGCGCTTCGCGCTGCCACCTTCCCCTAAAAGGGAAGGCTTTGAGATGCCGACCGTGCCGCCCTATGTGCGGACTACCGCCGAGGCGCTGGCCACGGACGCGCCCATACTGCTGACCAACTATGAGCGGGTGCGGGACGGGGACATCAACCCGAGGATCTTCGGCGCGGTGAGCCTGGACGAGGCGAGCTGTCTGCGCAGCTTTGGGAGCAAGACCTACCAGGAATTTATAAAGCTGCTGAAGGGGATTCCCTTCAAACTGGTGTGCACGGCAACGCCCAGCCCGAACCGATACAAAGAGCTGATCCACTACGCGGGATATCTGGAGATCATGGACACCGGGCAGGCGCTGACGCGGTTTTTTCAGCGGGACAGCACCAAGGCCAACAACCTGACGCTGTACCCGCACCGGGAACACGACTTCTGGTTGTGGATGAGCAGCTGGGCGCTGTTCATCCAGAAACCATCTGATTTGGGCTATGACGATACCGGATATGATTTGCCGGAGATGGACGTGCGCTGGCACTGTCTGCCCGTGGACAACAGCACCGCGGGCGCGGACAAAAACGGCCAGATGAAGATGATCCGGGACGCCGCTTTCAGCCTGCGGGACGCGGCGAAGGAAAAGCGGGACAGCATCGACGCCAGGATCGGGAAGATGGTGGAGATCGTGAACGGCGACCCGGAGGCCCACTTTATCCTTTGGCACGACCTGGAGAGCGAACGCCACGCGATCAAAAAAGCGCTGCCCGAGGCGGTGGAGGTCTACGGGACCATGGACTATGACGAGCGGGAGCGCCGGATCATCGATTTCGCGGACGGACGGACGCGACTGTTGGCCACGAAGAAGAGCATCAGCGGCCAGGGCTGCAACTTCCAGCGGCACTGTCACAGGGCCATCTTTCTGGGGATCGATTACGAGTTCAATGATTTCGTTCAGGCCATTCACAGAATCTATCGCTTCCTTCAGACGGAAAAGGTGATCGTCGACATCATCTACACCGAGAGCGAAGCGGAGATCAAGAAGGCGCTGCTGCACAAGTGGAAGCAGCACGACGAAATGACCGCGAAAATGGCCGAGATCGTGCGGAAGTACGGATTACAGAACAAGCGGCGCTTTGACGATATGCGCCGAACGATAGGGGTGGAGCGAGTGGAGGTCACCGGGGAAAGGTACAGAGCCATCAACAATGATTGCGTGAAGGAGCTGGCCGACGTGGAGAGCATGCCGGACAACAGCGTGGACGAGATCATCACGTCGATACCCTTCGGCAACCATTACGAGTACACGCCCAGCTATAACGACTTCGGGCACAACCCGGACACGGAGAAGTTTTTCGAGCAGATGGACTTCCTGACGCCGAACCTGCTGCGGGTGCTGAAGCCGGGGCGCGTCTACTGCTGCCACGTCAAGGACCGGGTGCTGTTCGGCAACGCCACCGGCACGGGCATGCCGACGATGGAGCCGTTCCACGCGCTGACGATCGAGCACTGCATGAAGCACGGCTTTCAATATTTCGGCATGATCACCGTCGTCACGGACGTGGTGCGGGAGAACAACCAGACCTATCGCCTGGGGTGGACGGAGTGCTGCAAGGACGGGAGCAAGATGGGCGTGGGGTGCCCGGAGTATATCCTGCTTTTCCGCAAGCTGCCCACGGACACCTCGAAGGCCTACGCCGACGAGCCGGTGACCCGGTCCAAGGAGGAATACACCCGGGCCCAGTGGCAGATCGACGCCCACGGCTTCTGGCGCAGCAGCGGGGACAGGCTGGTGACGAAGGAGGAACTTTTAAGCATCCCCACCGACCAGATGCAGAAGGTCTATCGCAAGTACAGCCGGGAAACCGTGTACAACTACGAAGAGCACGTCGCCCTTGCAAAGAAGATGGACGAGGAGAACCGCCTGCCGGCAACGTTCATGGTGGTGGCGCCCGGCTCGTGGAATGATTCGGTGTGGGACGACATCAACCGCATGCGAACCTACAACACCACGCAGAGTCAGCGGAGGAAGCAGCTGCACGTGTGCCCGCTGCAGATCGACATCGTGGACCGGCTGATCGACC
>CAMVAJ010000020.1 GCA_947165425.1 uncultured Clostridia bacterium | reverse complement strand
AGTTGCCGTCCGCCACCGCGTCGAAGAAGCCGCCCAGCCCGATCCGCTCCAGGATAAAGGGCGTGTTCCGGCTCGACGAGCCAATCGCCAGCTTCAGTCCGGCCCGCCGCAGGGCGTCCAGCGTCGTCTTCACGTCCCTCGCCAGATCCTCCGCCGTCATCTGCGCCAGCAGCTGCCGGTAGCGTGTGTTCTTCTCCTCCGCCAGCGCCGCCTTCTCCTCGTCGGAATACGCGACGCTGCTCTTCTCCAGGATGATCTCGAGGCTCCGCATCCGGCTGACGCCCCGGAGGAGATGGTTCCGCTCCCGGTCGAACGGGATCCCCAGCCGGTCCGCCAGCGCCTTCCAGGCCTGATAATGGTATTCGTCGGTGGAGCAGATCACGCCGTCCAGATCAAAAATGATTCCCCTGTATCTCATGCGCTTCTCCTTTCGCAAAACAGCGCCGCCGGCCGATGGCACGCCGGCAGCGCTGTCTCAGACCCATGGGTCTTATTCGTAGATGCAGATCTCCGCCGCCTGGGCTCCGCCGGTGCGGGAGGAGGAGTTGAGGGTGAAGACGACCTTCACCCAGGCCGCCTGCGCGGCGTCAAAGTCGATGCGGATCCGGTTGCCGGTGGCGGCGTCGAACTGGTACTTCTCCGGCGCGGCCACCTCGGTGAAGTGCTCGCCGTCAAGGCTCACCTGCACGGCGATCTCCTGGGTGCGGGGCTCCCAGATGGAGGAGGGATTCAGGCACACCGCCACGGTCGATACGCTGTACTCGCCCGCCAGGTCGAAGGTGATCTCCGCCGGGAAGCCCTTGCTCTCCCAGTAGGTGTCGGTCTTGCCGTCGTTGACGTTCCGGTCCACATACACATCCGTGTGGGCGCCGGAGATCACGGTCTTGTTCAGGGCCAGATTCTCCGTCTCCGGCAGGGGGACGAAGTCGGCCGTCGGATCGGGGAAGCAGGGCGGGCGCTCCGCCTTGGTCTGCTCGGGCGCCGTCACGATGGTCACGATGGTCTCGAGGTCCGCCGTCTCCTCCCCGATGGCGAGACAGTGAACCGTCAGCAGCAGCGCCGCCAGGATGACCGATAGAATGCGCTTCATGTTGCTTCGCTCCCCCTTCACTCAATCACGATGCCGTCGCAGTATTCGTCGGTGGAAAGCTTCAGATCCTTCAGCGTGGTGATCGGCTTGCCCAGGATGGAGACGTTGCGCAGCGTCACGTTCGTGATCCGGTTCTCCTCCCCCACGCCGGACATGCGGGAGCGGGGCACCTTGTCCTCCAGCGTGTGGATCACCGTGAGCCCGTCGATCAGCACCCGGTCGATGGAGCCGAACTCGTCCCGCACGGTGGACCAGGCCGAGTTCTGCAGCGTCATCTCGATCAGCTCTTTGTTATTGCCGTTGTCGCCCTGCATGAACGCGTTCTCGACCGTGATATTGCGGTAGACAATATCGTGGACATAGGCGTCATCGCTGTTGTGGATGCTGAGGACGGGCTTGTGGAAGTTGTACAACACCGTGATGTCCTCGAACAGCACGTCGCTGATCTCCGGGTCCAGGGTCAGGCCCTTGTCCGTCTCGTAGCCGATCTCCATGGACTGGGCCAGGTCCGTCCATACCTGCATATTCCGGAAGGTGATGCCCTTGGTGGAGCCGGAATAGTTCTTGATCACCAGGCTGTCGTCCCAGGTGCGGGCGAAGGAGTTGGCGATCACATGGTCCGTGCAGGACTGGAGGGTGAAGCCATCGCCGTTCTGCCGGCCCGAGATGATCTTCACGTTGTCCACGGTCACGTTCCGGGAGGAGTAGGAGTTGAAGTTCCAGCAGTTGGCGTTGACGATGCCGATGCCCTCCACCGTGACGTTTTTGCTGTGGTTGACGTCGATGGGAACGCGGGCGTAGGAGCCGGGCTGGTTCCAGGCCGGGTAGTCGCTGCCGTCGATGAGGCCCCTGCCGCAGATCCGCACGTTGCTGGCGTTGGCGATGGAGATGATGCTGTGCAGCACCGCGCCGCCGGAGAGGTAGAGGGTCTGGTTGTCTGTCAGGGCGATGGCGTCCATCGTCCACTCGCCCGGGCCGATCCAGAACACATTGGGGTCGTCCGGGTCGGGCACGTCGGTCTCCAGCGGATTGGCGAAGAGATGCAGAGCCTTGTTCACGCTGCCGTTGAAGACCACCGTGTACTGCCCTGGCTCGGTGATGGTGAAGGTAACCGCGCCGCCCTCCACCTCCGGTGTGATCCCGCAGGCGTAGGGCTGGACCACAGCGCTCTCCACCGCCTGGGGCAGCCCCGGCATCTCGACGCGGATCCGGGCCGTCCCCTCGAAGTCAAAGTAGGTCATGGGCGTGGTCACGGGCTGCGTGTTGGCGTTCCAAATGTGCTCGTGGTTGACCATCACGTCATAGACAAAGAGGTCATAGCCGTTGACGCTCACGCGCGCGTCCGCGGAGGAGCGCATGGTTTTGGGCCCCTCGTAGAGGGTCAGCCTCGTCGGCTGCGTCTGCGCGGCCCCCGCCGAGGGCAGGACAGCCAGCAGGATCAGGAGACAGGCGGTCAGAAGCGGCATCCCTTTTTTCATGGTCGGGTTCCTCCTGTTTGGTCGGAAGGTTTAGCGTTAAACTCTCTATGGGTCATTATACACGTTTCGGCCCGATAGAGCAAGCTAAAACGGAAAAATTTCTCCCGGATTTTTCATTTTTGCCCTTGACACGCCGGATGGGGCATGCTATAATCTGATCAACAGATAGGTTTAGCGTTAAACCTGTCACAACAAAAACGACCAGGAGGAAAATTGCATGAAGAAGTTTGTCGCGTTGATCCTGGCAGCCATGATGCTGCTGACCGTGGCCGCCTCCGCGATGGCGGAGGGCGAAACCTTCCTGTGGGACAACTTCGACGACCGCGACCCCAACTCCAAGCCTGAGCTGAGCCCCAACGGCGCCAACATCTGGTGGGACAACTGGGCCAACCTGCGCGCGAAGAACGAGGACGGTGCCATCAAGATCGACTACCGCCCCAAGGCCTTCGATCCGGAGGACTATGACACCGAGGAAGACTACTACGCCCACGCCGCCGATTGGATGGGCAACTGGGGCGAGGCCGTGAACATGTGGGCTCTGGACGGCATCAGCTACTGCAAGTACCTGCACGTCCGCATCAAGGGCGAGGCCGGCGGCGAGGAGAACAAGCTGATCATGTACTGGCATCCCGAGGACAGCAAGTTCTATTCCGCCCGCTTCTGCGACCTGGTGCTGGCCGACGGCAGCAAGGCGACCATCACCACCGAGTGGCAGGATCTCGTGATCGACCTGGAGGCCTCCGGCTTCCCGGGCATGACCAACGCCTTCCACTTCTACGCCTTCGCCAAGAACGTGATCTGGCTGGATGAGATCAGCTTCTCCGACGCCGTGGCCCCCATCGACGCCACCAGCGCCGACACCATCCTGGCTGGCTTGACCGCGCCTGAGACCGGCAAGGCCTGGGAGCTGCCGATCCAGGAGTACCTGGCCGAGCTCGACGCCGAATAATCCAAGCATTCACCCAGCGGGGCGGATCTCATCGGATCCGCCCCCTTTCTTTATGCGGGGGCTTGCAACGGCGGGTCAAACCGGATATACTGGTCCTGCCGCGCGTCTCCCGCGCAGCAGAAAAGAACGCAATCTGGAGATCTGAATGGTTACATTGAAAGACATCGCCGCCGAGGCGGGTGTGAGCATCACCACGGTATCCAACGTGGTGCACAACCGCAAGAGCAGGGTCTCGCCCGAGCGGGTCAAAAAAATCTGGGAGATCATCGAGCGGGAGCACTATGTGCCCAGCATGTCCGCCCGCTCCCTGGCGAACGATCACTCCTCCATCATCGGCGTGATCACGCACCTGACCCCCCAGAATACCGGCAGCACCATGAGCGACCCCTTTTTGAGCGCCTTCGTGGACAGCATCGAGAAGCGCACCCGGGAGGAGGGCTACTACCTGATGGTGCGCTCGGTGGAGACCGCCGCCGAGCTGGACGCCCTCTGCCGCAGCTGGCGGCTGTCCGGGCTGATCCTGACGGGCATGTTCCAGGACGATTTCTTCAACGCCACGCTGAACCTGCACATTCCCTTTGTGCTCATTGACAGCTACGTGGACCATCCCGACGTGTGCAGCATCGGGCTGGAGGACGAGGCGGGCGGCTATCTCGCCACCCGCCATCTGCTGGAGAAGGGACACCAGCAGATCGCCTTCGCCTCCCCCTCCATCCGGCCCGGCGGCGTCATTGAGAAGCGGCTGCAGGGCTATCGCCGGGCCATGGCGGAGTTCGGTCTCCCCTTCGACCACCGCCTGATCTTCACCACCGAGATCACCGTGGAGGAGGGCAAAAAGCTCGGGCATCTGCTGAGCGAAAGGCCCGGGATCACCGGCGTCGTCGCCTCGGCCGATCTGCTGGCCGCGGGCATCATGGCGGGGCTGAACGAGCGCGGCGTCCGCGTGCCCCGGGACAAGTCCATCGTGGGCTTCGACGACAACTATCTCTCCCAGCTGACGATCCCCAGCCTGACCACCGTCCACCAGGACGCGGAGCAGAAGGGCATCCTGGCGACGGACATGATCATGCGGCAGCTGCAGCACGAGACGATCGAGGAGAAGAGCATCATCCTGCCCGTGCGGCTGGTGGAGCGGGGCAGCGTGCGGAGCCTGACGCCCTGACATCAAAAAAGCAGTCCGATTTAATCCGGATCTGCTTTTTTTGATGCCCTACAGCGGCACGACCGTGCCGCCCTCCCGCGTCACCTCGACGCGGTAACGCCGCCCGGCAGCCGTGACCGGGAAGGACAGGCGCTTGATCTGCCGGGGCAGGCGGGGGTGGAGGGTCAGCCGGCCGCCGCGCATCCGCAGGCCCGCGAAGCCCAGCACCGCGATCATCCAGGCCCCGCCGTTGGAGGCGGGGTGAGTGCCCCCGATGTAGATCTCCCCCGCCCACTGCTTGCCGCCGCCCAGCACGTCGATCTGCGCGGTTTTCATGAAGAGCCGCCACGCCTCCTCCAGCCGCCCCACGCGGCAGGCGGTCAGGGCGTACATGCAGGCGGACAGGCTGGAACCGTGCTCCGTGCGGGGCTCGTAATAGGCCCAGCTCGCGGCCACCTGCTCATCAGTAAAGCGCTCCGGGAGCAGCGCCATCAGCGCGAGGACGTCGGCCTGCTTGATGACCTGCGTCGTCCCCGCCACGCCGTGATCCCCGCCCCAGTACTCCCGCGGGTCCCGCAGGCGGCTTCGCACCGTGTCCAGGCCGCAGTCCTCCAGGGCAAAGTAGCCGTCGAACTGCTCCAGCACGCCGCCCTGTTCTCTGGGCGGGCGGATCCGCCGGAGCAGATCGGGCAGCCGCTCCCAGTCCGCCTCATACCCCAACTCCTCCAGCAGGGACCCGAACCAGTCCGGCTGGTCCGCGAAGACCTCCTTCAGCCGCAGCGCGTACTCCAGGCAGGCGGCGATCATCTGATTGGTGAAGGCGTTGTTGCTCACCCGCTCGTGGTACTCGTCCGGGCCGATCACGTCCGCAAAGTCCACCTGCTCCGAGTCCAGATGGCCGTTGGCCCTGGAGAGATAGAAACGTGCGCACTCGAGGATGACGCTTGCGCCGCCCTCCTTCAGCAGCGACCGGTCGCCGGTGATCTCGAAATAATGCCACAGGGCGTAGGCGATATCAGCGCTGATATGGATCTGCCTGTCCCGGAAATAGGTCCGCACAGGCCGGTGGGTGAACACGTCCACCACGTTGAAGTTGGTGCAGCCCTCCTTGCCGCCCTCCTGGCTCTCCCAGGCGTAGAAGGCCCCCCGATAGCCGTATTCCGCCGCCTTCTGTCTCGCCCCCGGCAGCGTCGCGATCCGGTATCGCAGGAGCGACCGGGCGATCTCCGGCTGCGTGTACACAAACATGGGGAAGAAGAACATCTCCGCGTCCCAGAAGATCGCGCCCTTGTAGGTCTGGCCGGAGAGGCCGCGGGCCGGGATGGACATTCTGTCCGCGTGGCGCGGCGCGATGCAGTTCAGGTGGTACTGGCTGGCGTGCAGCGCCAGCGCGGCCTCCCCGTCGCCCTCCAGCGCGATCTCGCTCCGGGCCCAGATCCGCTCCCACGCCTGTCTGTGCGACTCCAGGCACGCGGCGAACCCCTCCGCCTTCGCCTGCAGGCAGCAGGCCCGCGCGGCCTCGGAGGGCTCCGGCGTGTCCAGCGACGTCCAGACCGACGCAAAGACGCGGAAGGTCCACACCTCCCCGCGACGCACCGCGCGGCGGAAGCAGCGGAACACGCCGTCCCCACCCCGAGTCTGCTCCTCCGCCGCCGGCCAGTCGGTATCGACGCACTGCGCCGCGGCCACCCGGATGCCCTTCTCGCCGGTGACGCAGCAGGTGCGCAGCGTCTCCCCCGTCTTGTGGCTAAAGTCAAACAGATGCGGCCCGTTGATGTCCCAAATCTCCGTGGAGATGCCCGTCCGCACCCGCAGCTCGCCATCCTGACAGATGGTCAGCCGGTACTCGTCCAGCAACAGATGGGGGGACGCCATGGAGACAAGCCGGCGGCTGTCAATCCGCAGCGGCCCGAAGTCCGTGTGTCTGCGATAGATGCCATACCGGTAATCCAGCTCTGTCACGTGGGACGCCGGGCTCGCGTCCTCCACGGACAGGGGCCGCCCGTCGAACCAGGTCCCGATCCACAGGGCGTTGGGCGCGTTGACCGGCTCCCGCCAGCGGTCCCCGTACTGGTCGTACACGCCCGCCAGGTTGATCGCCGGGAACAGCTCGCGGCCCGCCTCCTCCGGCACCCCGCGCAGGCCCATGTATCCGTTGGCGCAGAGAAAACGGTTGCCGTCCGCGGCGGCGTCCCCGGGGTCAAATCCTTCCTTGCGCAAAAGCCATTGATCCATCGGCACTCTCCTCCGCCAAACCCCGCCGCGGGCGAAGCTCCAGCCGCGTCACGGGCAGGGAACCTGCGTCTCCTCGCCGGAGATCGTGCAGGGCTTCCCGTAGACCTGCACCGTCAGCGGCTCTCCTTCCGTGAGCATCAGCCGCGTCAGGCCCTTCTCCATCGTGACCTGGATCACCCGGCCCCGGTACAGCACGGAGAAGCGCAGCCGTCTCCACCGGTCCGGGAGCCTGGGCGCGAAGCGCAGGCCCTCCCCGTCGCTGCGCAGGCCCGCAAAGCCGTAGACGATATTCGCCCAGGCCATGGCGATGCTGGTCACGTGGAGGCCCTCCCGGGTGTTGCGGTTGTAATTGTCCAGATCCAGCCGCGTCGCGAAGCCGAAGAAGCGGACCGCCTCCTCCATCTTGCCCAGCTCCGCCGCTAAAATCGAGTGGATCGCCGGGGAGAGGGAGGACTCGTGGATGGTCCGGGGCTCGTAGAACTCATAGTTGACGCGCTTCACCGCCTCGCTGAAGGAGCTGTTATACAGGTAGAGCATCATCAGCACGTCGGGCTGCTTGATCATGTCGGAGCGGTAGATCCGGTCGTAGCTCCAATGGTCGTAGAGCGGGAATTCGCTCACCGGGATGGCGTCGATATCGGTGTGCGGCAGGTCGAAGTAGCCGTCGTGCTGCTCGATCAGGCCCGTCTCGTCCTGCGGGAGGGCCATCTGCCCGGCGATCTCCCGCCAGCGGCCGATCTCCGCCTCCCCCAGCCCGGTCCGGCGCGCCAGGTCGTCGTAGGCCTCCGGGCGCTCCCGGCGCATGGCCTCCAGCGTCTCCGCCGCGCAGCGCAGGGTGCGCTCGCCCATGTAGTTCGTGTAGGCGTTGTTGTTCACCATCATGTGGAACTCGTCCGGCCCCATGACGCCGAAGAAGCCGTAGCGGCCCGTCCGTCCGCCCTTCTCCACGCGGCTGGCCAGGAAGCGGGCGATCTGCAGCAGCATCTCCGCACCATAGGCGTACAGGAAATCCCGGTCGCCGGTCACGTGGGCATAGTGCCAGATGCCGTAGGCCACCGCCGTGCTGGGCTGCAGCTGCAGGCTGGCGTGCTGCCACAGGGAGCACGCCTCGTCGCCGTTGAGGGTCGCGATGGGGTAGCAGGCGCCCTGGCAGTCCAGCATCTTCGCCCGCGCCATCGCCTGGGGCAGGGTGTTATACCGGAAGAGCAAGAGATCCCTCGCCGCCCCCGGATTGGTGAACAGGTAGAAGGGCAGGCAGCAGGCCTCGGTATCCCAGAAGGCGTGGCCGTTGTAGGCCTCCCCCGTCAGGCCCTTGGCCCCGATATTGTGGCGCATGCTGCCGCCGCTGTAAATCTGCGCCAGCTGAAAGCTGCAGAAGCGGATGCCCTGCTGCTCGGCGGCCACCGCGGCGGCGTCCGGCCCGGAGGCCTCGATCTGCACGTCGGAGATCCGCCAGTAGTCCTCCCAGCAGGCCCGCTGGGCCTGCCGGGCCTCGTCGAGGGAGACCGCCTCGCCGGCCCGGAGCGCCTCGAGGCCCGCCTGCCAGAGGGTCTCCCCGCCCCGGCCGTCGTAGAGGAGGACAACCCGCTTGTCCACCCGGGTCTCCTCGCCCTCCCTCAGCGCGAGGGAGGCGCTAAGCGCCGCCCGCCGCCCCTCCCGCCGGACGGACACGTCGCCGGGCAGCTCCAGCGCCGCGCCGGCGAACACCTCCTGCCCCGAGTGGGCGGTGCGGGACTGCAGCATCAGCCGCCGGCCGTCCGCCTCCGTCCGCGCGTCCTGCCAGAAGCACTTGCCGCTGCCCTCGTGCGTCACCTCGAAGGAGACGCCGGAGGAGAGGCTCACGCTCCCGGAGAAGTTCAGCGGCGTCAGCGCGACGCGCTGGTAGGCCCGCTCCCGATGGACCATATCCACAAAGCGGAGGAAGGACAGGCGCAGCTCCTTGCCCGAGGCGGTCTGCCAGACGAAGCTGCGCTCCAGCGTCCCGGCGCGCAGATCCAGCTCCCGGCGGAAATCCCGGAACCGCACGCGGCCCAGGTCAAGCCTCTCCCCGTCCAGGGTGAGCTCCATCGCCAGCCAGTCGGCGGCGGGGATCATATAGTGCGTGTGGTCGATGATGCCCCGGTAGGAGCGGGGCAGCGGCTCGAGCTCATAGACCCCGTTGAGATAAGCTCCCCGGAGCGAGTCGACGCTGCCGCCCTCGTCGAAGCAGCCGCGCACCCCCATGGTCTCGTTGGCCAGGGAAAACACGGATTCGCTGACCCGGGAGTAGGCCGGGTCGAAGCCCTCCTCGATGATTTTCCAGGGATCCACCTGGAAGTAGACGTCCGCTGCCTTTGCCATACGGTTTCCTCTTTCTGTCAGCCCTTGATGCCCACGGAGACGGCGTTCTCGGTCAGCTGTTTCTGGAAGATGAAGAACAGGATGATGGGCGGGATCATGGAGAATACGACGGAGCGCATCATGGTGTCGGCGTTCACGGTCTGCTCCGTGCTGAACACGAACAGGCGCACCATCACCGTCTGCAGATTGCCGCCGCGCAGCACCAGGTAGGGCAGCAGGAAATCCGACCAGGCGGCGTTGACGGCGAAGATGGCGATCACGGCGCAGATGGGCTTCGAGAGCGGCAGCACGATCCGGAAGAAGGTCTGCAGCTGGCTGGCCCCGTCGATGCGGCCCGCCTCGATGATGGAGGAGGGGAGCGATTCAAAGAACTGCACAAACAGCACGACATACATGGCGTTGGCCCCGTAGGAGAGCCACAGCGGGGTGAAGGAGTTGCCCAGGCCCAGGTTCTGGATGTTCATAAACAGGGGCACGATGCTGATGGTGGTGGGCATCAGCAGGGAGAGCATCACCAGCCGCTTGACCATCTTGTGGCCCTTGGGCTTCAGGATCCCGATGCCGTAGCCCAGCAGCCCGTTGAAGATCAGCGCGCAGACCACGCTCCCCGCCACGAAGAGCAGGGAATTCAGATAGTTTTTCGCGATGCCGAGCTGATTCCAGGTGGTGATAAAGGGCTCGAGGCTGAAGGACTGCGGGAACAGGGAGGTGCTGGAGACGAACTCCTTCAGGTCCTTGAACCCGGCCAGCACCACCCAGATCAGCGGGAATACCGCCAGCACCACCATCAGGCAGCAGCAGAGGAAGATGAAGCCGTATCCGATTCTGACGGACGCGGAGTGCATATCATAGTCACGGATGACGCCCGTGCGCTGCACTTTACTCATACGCGCTCGCACCTCCTCAGTCCCAGTCGGATTCCCTGCGGTTGAAATAGGAGTAGATCGCGGTCATGACCAGCAGGATCGCCGTGACGATCACGGCCACGGCGGAGGCCTTGCCGTAGTTCATTGAGCCGCCGAAGGCGTACTGCCACATGAGCTGCATCAGCGAGAGGGAGGCGTTGTCCGGTCCGCCCTTGGTCAGCACCATGGGCTCGTACATGATCTGGAACACCGAGATGATCTGCAGGATCAGCAGCGTCCCCGCCAGCTTCCGGATAGCGGGCAGCAGGATGTGGATGATCCGCTGCCACACCGTGGCCCCGTCGATGGCCGCCGCCTCGTACAGCTCCGGGCTGACGCTGGCCATGCCCGCCATGTAGATCAGCGCCGTGGCGCCGGCGCCCTTCCAGGTGGCGATCAGGATGATGATCGGGATCACCCACTCGGCCCGGGTCAGGTAGCTCTGCGGCGCAAAGCCCAGGTGCCCCAGCAGGATGTTGAGCACGCCGGATTTCTCGCCGGAGAAGAAGGCCGACCACAGGATAATCACCGCCAGGCCCGGCAGCATGTTGGGCAGATAGACCGCCGTGCGGAAAAAGCCCTTGCTCCTCCGGGTCTCGCCGATCAGAATCGCCAGCACCACCGGCAGGGCGAAGCCCAGCAGCAGCGACCAGAAGGTGTAGGAAAAGGTGTTGGTCAGCGCCTGCGCAAAATCGTCCTTGCCCGTCACGCTGATGAAGTTGTCCAGCCCGATGAACCGCACCAGCTCCACGTTCCGGGTTTTGTAAAGGCTCATGCGGACGCTCTCAAACAGCGGCTCCCAGACGAAGAAGGTCATCAGGATCAGTCCGGGCAGCATGATCAGCCAGGATTTGATGCTCTCCGCCGTCCTGGCCCGCATCCGCTTTGTTTGGCCGCTCATGCGGATTCCTCCTTAAAAACCAAGCTCCTACGAAAACATGCCGGGCGTCAGGACCGGTATCGGCATGTTTTCGATCCGAGAGGATCAGGTATCGTTGATCTCGTCGTCCAGATACTCCTGGAAGGACTCCTCGGCGTTGCGCAGGGCCTTGACCACGTCCGCGCCCTCCCGGGTGATCATGCGCTGGATCACGGCGGTCAGCTCGCGGTACAGCTGCTGGGCAAAGACGGGCTCCTCGGATTTCAGCGAGATGGTGCCCTCGGAGATGGAGTCGAAGAAGTCCGCGTACAGCCGCATGTCCACATTGCTGTACTCGTCCACGATGGCCTGCTTGGCGGCGTTGTACTCCGCGTCGGTCCAGGCGCTGATGGCGGGGATCACCGGCGCGCCGCGGTCCCGCTTGGCGGCGTAGTCGGCCCGCATGCCGGCGACGATCTCGTCGTCCAGGAAGGGCAGCTTGCCGATGATCTTGAGGTAGGCCATCAGCGCGACGCCCTGATCCGCGGTGATGTTGGGCGCGAACATATAGCATGTGCCGCCGGCCAGCGCGTAGCGGCCCGCGTCCCCGGCCGGGAACGGGATCAGCGCGAAATCCTCCACCGGCAGGCCCTTGTTGGAGGTGGGCTGATCCACGCTGTCGTCCGCGGCGAAGTTCATGGCCGCCTCGCCGGTGCCCAGCAGCGTGTGCGCGCTGGCCCAGTCGGTGGTGGTGGCGTCCACGTTCAGAATGTCGTACTTCCATTTCAGGTCGCGCATGAACTCCATGGCGGCGATGCACTCCGGGGAGGTGAAGTTGCAGACCCAGCGGCCGTCCTCGTCCTGATACTCCAGCGCGCTCTCGCCCACGCAGCCAAAGTTCCAGGCGATGTTGGTGAACAGCCAGCCGCCGTAGGTCTCGCTGGCGGGGAAGACCAGGCCGGCCTTGCCGGTTTTCTCCTTGATAATCTGGCCGTACTCCGCCATCTCCTGCAGCGTCTTGGGATAGATGGGCAGGCCCTCCTCGTCCACCAGCCCCGCCTCGCGGAAGAGCTGAAGGTTGAGGTGCATGCCCAGCACATAGCCGTCCCTGGGCAGGCCGTAGATGCGCCCGTTCTCGTCGGCCAGCATCTCCACGTAGGAGGGGCTGAACTTGTCCAGCACGCCGAACTGCTCCAGCGCGTCGGTCACGTCGCCCACCAGGTGCTGGCTGATCAGCAGCTGCGGGTCCGTGAAGGGGGGCTGGAAGATACTGGGGGCCGTGCCGCCCTTCGCCATGGGCACGTAGTTGCTCAGCGAGTAGGAGTAATAGTCCGGCACCAGGGTCACATTGGGATACTGCTTCGCCATCGTGGCCCTGTAGCCCTCAAACAGCGCCTTCTCCGCCTCGGCCGCTGTGTCCGGCGGCCAGTTGCCCAGGGTGAGGGTGCAGGTCAGATCGGCGTCGATCACCCCGCTCGATTCCGCGCGCGCGGACGGAGCCGCCGCGAAGAGCAGGCAGAGCGCCAGTATCAGCGAGACATTACGGATGATCCTGTTCATTTTCAGTCCTCCTTCAACGAAGTTCCGATGGGTGCGCAGTCCGGATAGTTTAACGCTCAACTTGTCTTTATTATATCGATTTCCTTCCGATTTGTCAATGTGTTTTTTGTGCAGGCGCGGCCCTTAAATGCCTCCCCCGGATCGCCAAAAGCGCCCTGCCCGTTGATGGGCAGGGCGCGGTCGCGGCATGGAGGCGCTCAGCGGTCCACGAGACGCCGCCGGTTGACCCAGCGGCCCTGTTTGTAGTAGATCGCCAGCGCGATGCTCGTGATGGTCCAGGAGACCGCATAGGAGAGACAGAGGGACAGGAGCGTCCCGAAGTAGGCGAACACCGTCACGATCCAGATCACCCGGAACAGGCAGATCCCGATCCCGATGATCACCACCGGCCAGACCGCGTCGCCGGCACCCCTGAGTACGGCGGACAGGACCTCCACCAGTACCCAGGTGAAATAGAAGGGCACGAAATAGGACATCACCTGATAGGTGGTCTCCACCACCGCCTCGTCCGTCGTCAGCAGGCGCAGAACCGGGATCGCGGTGAGCATCAGCGCCGCGCTGAACACCAGCGTGATCACAAAGTGCATGATCAGGCCCTGCTTGACGCACTGCCGGACCCGGTCCGTCCGTCCGGCCCCGTAGTTCTGCGCGATGAAGCTGGTGATGGCCGCGCCGATGGCGTTGCTGACGGCCCAGTAGAAGCCGTCCGTTTTTCCGCTCATGGCCCAGGATGCCACCACCACCGTGCCCAGGGAGTTGACCGCGACCTGGATGATCATGTTGGAGACGCTGTACATGGAGGACTGCAGCCCGGCGGGGATCCCCAGCCGCAGCATGTTCGACAGGTAGACGCCCTTCACGCCCATGTCCCGGAGGGTCAGCTGGTACTCCTGTCCCCGGCGGGTCAGCAGCCAGGTCAGCAGCGCCGTGTTCACCACCTGGGCCGCCACCGTGGCGATGGCCACGCCGGCGACGCCCCAGCCGAACACGATCACGAACACCGCGTCCAGCACGATGTTCAGCACGCAGCCCACCACCATGTACGCGAACGGATGGAAGGAGTCCCCCAGCGCCCGCAGGATGCTGGACTCCATGTTCAGCACCATCAGGAACGGCACGCCCAGGAAGTAGATCCGCAGATACAGCACCGCGCCCTCCATCGTCTCCTCCGGCGTGTTGAGCAGCCGCAGCAGGCCCGGCGAGGCGATCAGGCCCACCAGCATCAGCCCGAGGCCGAACAGCCCCATGACCGTGACCGACGTGCCGATGGCGCGGTTCAGATCCTCCTTCCGGCCCGCGCCGTAGATCTGTCCGATCACCACGGAGGAGCCGGCCGTCATCGCGACAAAGAAGCCGACCAGCACATTGATGATCTGGGCGGAGCTGCCACCGACGGCCGCCAGCGCGTTGGTGCCGACAAAGCGGCCCACGATCAGCCCGTCCACCGCGTTGTACAGCTGCTGGATGATCGTCCCCGCGGCGATGGGGAGGAAGAAGATCAGCAGCTTCTGCCAGACGCTGCCCTCGGTCAGATTGGCCTTTTCTCTCGTGTTTCTCATTTTTCAAACCACCGCGCGGAGAACTCCGCGACCGCCTCCGCCAGCTTTTTGATGTCCCAGTTCGTCGCGTTCACCGTCAGGTCGAAGGCGCTCCCGTCCGCCGCGTTCTTCCCGGTCAGGATCTCCCGGGTCTGCCGCCGGCCGCGGTCGATCCGGCGGATGTTCCGGAGGATCTCCTTCTCCGTCAGGCGCTCCGCCGGCTCCTTTTTCTCCTCGAATCGGACGCAGCGCGCCAGGCGGCTCTGGATATCCGCGCACACAGAGATCCGGAAGGGCCCTTCGTCGTGCAGGATGACGTCCGCGTCCCGGCCGACAATCACGCAGTCGTTGCCCTCCGCCGCGATCGCGCGGATGATCTCCCGCTGCCGCACCAGCACCTCCGTGTGCCGCCAGGCCCCGCCCGTGGGCTGATGGAAGCTGTTGCGGTAGGTCAGCTGGTACTGGTGCCAGCCGTGCCCGCTCAGCGTCCTGTGCACATACTCCGGGTCCAGCCCCTGCTGCTCGGACAGCATCTGGATAATCTCCCGGTCATAGTAATCCCATCCCAGCAGATCCGACAGCCGCTTGCCCAGCTCCCGGCCTCCGCTGCCGAATTGTCTGCTGACCGTAATGATCTTGGCCACTGTTCGACGTCTCCTTCCCCCGCGCGCTGAACGGCGCGGGTTCCAGTATAGCACAGAATGCCCAAATATGCTAAAGCAAAGCCAAATTCTGTCTCCATCTCTTGACGGCAGGCTCAATCCTGTTCATAATGGAGCCAAACGATCCGAAGGGAGCGGGCGGCATGGAGGACCGGAGCTATACGATCAGGCGGATAACGATGGATGATTATGACGAGCTCCTCGCGCTTTGGAACAGCACGGAGCAGAGCCGAAGGGCCCTGAATCCCGTGGATGACAGCCGTGAGGGCATTGAAAGGTATTTGAAAAGGAACCCGAGCACCTGCTTTGCGGCGCTCCGGGACGGCCGGATCATCGGCGTCATTCTGACCGGCCATGACGGGCGGCGCGGGATCATCCATCACATGTGCGTCCATCCGGCCTTCCGGCGCATGGGCGTTGCGGCGCGTCTGGTCTCCCTGGCGGAGGACGCGCTGAAAAAGGAGGGCATCCAGAAGGTGTTCGGCCTGGTTTTCGCGGATAATGAGGCGGGCAACCTTTTCTGGGAGAAGCAGGGGTATTCGCTGCGGACGAATCTGAATTACCGGAACAAGAGCCTGAATGACAGGATCCCGACCGGGGAATGAAAAGCAGCGGGCCGACGTGTAAAAGGAAGCGTGCCAGGCGGGAGGATACCGGAATGATGACAGGGATCCATCACATTTCCATGAAATGTGGAACGGAGGCGGAGTTCAGGAGGGCCAAGGACTTTTATCTGCGGCTCCTCGGACTCTCCGTCCAAAGAGAATGGCCTGAAGGGATCATGCTCGATGCCGGGAACTGCCTGCTGGAGATATTCAGCAACGGCCCCGGGAGCCGGTCCAAAGGCGCGATTCGCCATATCGCCTTCGGGACGGACGACGTGGACGGAATGGCCCGGAAAGTCAAAGAAGCGGGCTATGAGGTCTTTATCGAGCCCCACGATATCGTGATTCCATCGGAGCCTGCACTCCCCGCGAGAATGGCGTTCTGCGTCGGGCCCCTGGGAGAAGAGATCGAGTTTTTCCAGGAAAAGCCGGACTGACGAAAAGGCCGAAGAAGTGAACCGCATTTGCTTTTCCAGTCAGTACAGCTTCGGGCCGCATATCCGCGAGCGTCTCATTCCAGCGGAACACTTTTTTGAGTTATTGATAACAAAAACTTTGCAAAATCAAAAGCTTGGGTTATCGGGTCGATTGCCAGGGCCATGGACCAAAGATGCTGAGAAGGAAGTTTTTGATGGCGATCAGAAGGAGGATTCCAGCCCATGATGATGCTGAGAGATTACAAAAAGGAAGATGCGCAGACCATCGCAGGATGGATCGAGTCGGAGGAAGCACTGTACAAATGGTCCGCCGACAGGTTTAACCAATACCCTCTTTCGGGGGAAGATATCCATCAAAACTATACGTCTCAGCTTGAAACAGGGCGGTTTATCCCACTTACAGCTGTGGATGGTCAAGGGAATACAGCCGGTCATTTTATTATAAGATACCCGCGCGATGACGATGACAGCACGGTCCGATTCGGTTTCGTCATCATTGATCCGGCGCTCAGGGGAAAAGGCTGCGGGAAGGAAATGCTTCGGCTTGGAATCAAATATGTTAAAGAGCATCTGTCCGCCTCAAGAATCGATCTGGGTGTGTTCGAGAATAATGAGCGTGCCAGACACTGTTATGAAGCGGCCGGCTTCAGACCGTATGCGAAAAGAACATGCAGCATGCCGATCGGTATCTGGAATTGCATTGATATGGAACTGTTCATCGGGAAAGCGCTTGAAACGCAGCGTCTGATCCTGCGCCGGTGGGAGGACCGTGACGCTGAGGATCTGTTTCGCTACGCCAGCGATCCGGAAGTTGGACCCATCGCAGGATGGCCGCCTCATCAGTCTGTGGAGGAAAGCCGGGACGTGATCAGAAATGTTCTGAACGGCAAAGAAGCTTATGCGGTTTGCCTGAAGGAAGACGGAAAAGCGATTGGCGCGATCGAACTGAAGCTGAACGGTCATACCGACATGACGGATCGGGATGATGAGTGTGAGATGGGGTACTGGCTTGGAAAGCCATTCTGGGGAAAAGGCATTATGCCGGAAGCTGTCAAGGAGATGCTCCGACATGCTTTTGAGGATTGCGGCATGCGGAAAGTCTGGATCGGTTACTATGAGGGCAATATGAAATCCAGACGCGTTCAGGAGAAATGCGGTTTCAAGTATCAATGGCGGTCGGAGAACGTTGAAGTTCCGCTCATGCATGAGAAGAGGACAGGGCATGTGAGCATGATGACAAAGGAAGACTGGAAGAGGCTGTCTCATCTTCAAATGAGCGGGGAATGCACCTTTCGGTGACCGGCGCAAATCGCGGCAAAGCTTGGCATACCAACGCATTTCAGGAGGCAAAACCCCTATGTTTAAAATTCTGTTTATCTGCCACGGCAACATCTGCCGGAGCGTGGCCGCCGAGATGGTGCTCCGGCAGATGGCGCGGGAGCGCGGCATCGGATGGGTCGCCGCGGACTCCGCCGCCGCGACCAGGGAAGAGCTGGGCAACGACATCTACCCGCCCATGAAAAAGGCCCTGCGCGAGGCGGGCTATTCCTGCGAGCCCCACGCGGCGCGGCAGACAGCGCGGGCGGACTACAGCCGCTACAATCTGCTCGTCGGCATGGACACGGAGAATCTCTTCGACATGAAGCGGATCTACGGCGGCGACCCGGACGGAAAAATCTCCCTTCTGCGCTCATGGGCGGGAGAGCCCGGGCAGGAGATCGACGACCCCTGGTACACGCGGGACTTCCGCGGGGCGCTGCAGCAGATCGAAGCCGGCTGCGCGGGGCTCCTGGACTGGGCCGCGGCGCGGGAGGGAGGCGTCGCGGCGCGATGAACATCTTTGACATCATCGGTCCGGTCATGATCGGTCCCTCCAGCTCCCATACCGCCGGGGCCGTCCGGCTCGGGCGCGTGGCGAACAAGCTGATCGACGGCCGCGAGGTGCGGCGCGTGGAGATCACCCTGTCCGGCTCCTTCGCCCAGACCTACAAGGGCCACGGGACCGACCGGGCGCTGCTGGCCGGGATCATGGGCTATCACAGCTACTCGCCCGAGATCCGGGACGCGCTCTCCATCGCGCGGGAGCGCGGCATCGACTACGTCTTCCTCAAGGAGGACCTCAAGGGCGCGCACCCGAACACCGCCCGAATCCATTTCTTCCTCCGGGATGGAGAGGAGGGCGTCGTCCAGGGTGCCAGCGTCGGCGGCGGAAACATCCTGGTCAGCCTGATCAACGGGATGCACGTGGCCTTCACCGGCGAGAACAACACCATCCTGGTGATGCACCGCGACAAGCCCGGCGTCATCGCGGCGGTCACTCATCTGATGCACTTCGAGTACGCCGACCTGAACATCTCCAATTTCCACCTCTCGCGGGAGCGCAAGGGCGGGGACGCCATCATGACCATCGAGATCGACGGCCTGCCGCCGGAGGGCCTCGTCCCCGCCATCCGGGAGATCCCGGACGTCACCAACGCGATCCTGATCCGAAGAGTCTGACGGAGGCATGCCATGCTGAAATATGAGTCGATTGCCGAGCTGGTCCGCGCCGCGCAGGAGCGGGGCGTCCGGATCAGCGAGCTGGTGCTGGCCGACCAGGCGGAGGCCATGGAGTCCGATCCGCTGGCCTTATACGAGAAGATGGAGCTCGACCTGATGGTCATGGTCGATTCGGTCAAGGCCGGCCGGCAGAGGGATCAGAAGTCCATGTCCGGCCTGACCGGCGGCGAGGGCTGGCGGATGACGGCCTACGCCGAGCAGGGCGGCGGCCTGTGCGGGCCGCTGATGAGCAGGGCCATCGCCCGCGCCCTGTCCGTCGCCGGCTGCAACGCCTCCATGGGGCGGATCGTCGCCGCGCCCACGGCGGGCAGCTGCGGCATCCTCCCCGGCTGTCTGATCTCCATGATGGAGGACCGCGGCCTCCCGGAGCGGGATGTGGTGATGGCCATGTTCACCGCGGGTGCCTTCGGCATGGTCATCGCCAACCGCGCCAGCATCTCCGGGGCCCAGGGCGGCTGCCAGGCCGAGTGCGGCAGCGCCGCCGCCATGGCCGCCGCCGCGCTGGTGGAGCTGATGGGCGGCTCGCCGGCCCAGTGCGCGGACGCCTGCGCCATCGCCATCGCGAACCAGCTGGGCCTCGTCTGCGACCCGGTGGCCGGGCTGGTCGAGATCCCGTGCATCAAGCGGAACGTCTCCGGCCTCATGATCGCCTTCTCCAGCGCCGATCTGGCCCTGGCCGGGATCGGGGCCCGGATCCCCGCCGACGAATGCCTGGACGCCATGCGCCAGGTCGGCGACACCATGTCCGAGGCGCTGCGGGAGACCGCCAAAGGCGGCCTGGCCGCGACGCCCACCGGCGTCCGCCTGCAGAAGCAGGTCTTCGGCAGCGACTGAACCATCTGAGCGAGGTGATCCCTTATGATCCGTCCCGACGAGCTGAGCCCCGACGCCGCCCCGCGGCCGCGCCTGCTGCTCCACTGCTGCTGCGCCCCCTGCTCCTCCGCCACCCTCGAGCAGCTGCAGGCGCTGTTTGACATCGATATCTATTACTACAACCCCAACATCGAGCCCTACGCCGAGTTCGACAAACGCGCCTCGGAGGAGGAGCGCTTTGTCGCGGCCTACCGGCCCGACGGCGGCGTCCGGGTGATCCGCGCCCCCTACGACCACGAGGCCTTCGAGGCCATCGCTAAAGGCCGCGAGGAGATCCCGGAGCGCGGCGAGCGCTGCTATCTGTGCTATGAGCTGCGGATGCGGCAGACCGCCCTCTACGCCAAGGCCCACGGCTACGACTGCTTCACCACCTCCCTCTCCATCTCGCCGCACAAGAACTCCGCCTGGATCAACGAGATCGGCCAGAGGCTGGAGGCGGAGCTGGGCGTCACCTTCGTCTGGAGCGATTTCAAGAAGAAGGACGGCTATCACCGCTCCATCCTGCTGTCCCGGGAGTACGATCTCTACCGCCAGGACTGGTGCGGCTGCGTCTACTCCAAGCGCGAGCGGGAGCGGGCCGTGGCGGCGCGCCGGGCCCAAAGTTGTGACAAAACCGTGAATTGTTAGCACTCTTTCCTGTTGAGTGCTAAAAAATGCTTGCATTCCCCCCTCGTCGGTGCTACAATAACTCTGCCGGAATCGGCAGGGTTCCGGCGTTTCATCTGTATATCCTGCACCCTGTCGGGTGCTTTTTCAACAGAAGGAGGAAAACCCATGGCCATCGATCTGGAAAAAGGCAGCGTCTCCATCGACGCGGAAAACATTATGCCGGTCATCAAGCGCTGGCTCTACTCGGATAAAGACATTTTTCTGCGCGAGACCGTCTCCAATGGCTGCGACGCCATCACCAAGTATCTGCGTCTGAACCCCGGCACCCAGGAGGAGATGAAGGTCGCCGTCACCGTGGACGCGGAGAAGAAGGAGATCCGCATCGACGATACCGGCATCGGCATGACCGCCGACGAGGTCAAGAAGTACATCAACCAGGTGGCCTTCTCCTCCGCCGCCGAGTTCATGAAGTCCGTCGCGGAGGCGGAGGGCAAGGACGAGGGGGACCAGAAGGGCATCATCGGCCACTTCGGCCTGGGCTTCTACTCCGTGTTCATGGTCTCGAAGCAGGCGGAGATCGAGTCCCTCTCCTGGCAGGAGGGCGCGGAACCCGTCCACTGGGCCTCGGAGGACGGCATGAGCTTCGAGATGGGCCCCGGCAGCCGCACCACCCACGGCACCACCGTCATCCTGCACATCACCGACGAGGAGAGCGAATTCCTGGAGCTCAGCCGCGTGCGCGAGGTGCTCAGCCGCTACTGCGGCTTCATGGCCTACCCCGTGACCGTCTTCGACGTCAACGCCAAGCCCGTGGAGCGCGAGATCCCCGTCCCGGACGAGAAGAACGAGGACGGCTCCCCCAAGATGGAGAAGACCCTCGAGGTGCCCAAGCCCGAGCAGATCAACGACACGCACCCCCTCTGGCTCAAAAAGCCCTCGGACTGCACCGAGGCCGAGTATAAGGAGTTCTACCACAAGGTCTTCCACGACTACCAGGATCCCCTGTTCTGGATCCACCTGAACGTGGACTACCCCTTCAACCTCAAGGGCATCCTCTACTTCCCGAAGCTCCCGGAGGATTTCGGCGTCCGGGAGGGCGAGATCAAGCTCTTCTCCGGCCAGGTCTTCGTCGCCGACAACATCAAGGAAATCATCCCCGAGTTCCTGATGCTCCTGCGCGGCGTCATCGACTGCCCTGACATCCCGCTCAACGTCAGCCGCTCCTTCCTGCAGAACGACGGCTCCGTGAAGAAGATCTCCGGCCACATCACCAAGAAAGTGGCCGACAAGCTCTGCGGCCTGTGCAACACCGCCCGCGAGGACTATGAGACCTACTGGGACGACATCGCGCCCTTCGTCCGCTACGGCTGCATGACTGACTCAAAGTTCTACGACCAGGTGAAGGACGCCCTGCTCTACAAGCTGACCGACGGCACCTACAAGACCGCCGCCGAGTACAAGGACGCCTTCGGCGAGAAGGCCAAGGACAAGGTCTACTACACCTCCGACGCCAAGCGCCAGGCGGCCTCCGTCAGCCTCTACACGAGCCGCGGCATCGGCGTGGCCGTCATGGACTACCCGAAGCTGGACGCCGCCTTCCTGAACTTCCTCGAGTACTCCGGCGGCGAGAACGCGCCGCACTTCGTCCGGGTGGACGCGGATGTGTCCGGCCTGACCGAGGAGAGCGAGGAGGGCAAGGAGCTGGACCAGGAGGCCCTGCAGAAGCTGTTCCGCGGCGCGCTGGGGAACGAGAACCTGAGCGTCACCCTCTCCCCCATGGCCGACGAGAGCCTGATCGCGGTGGCCACGGAGGAGGAGCAGATGCGCCGCTTCCGCGAGGTCTACGGCATGGCCGGCATGCCCGCCAGCTACGCGCTCGTGCTCAACCGCCGCAATCCGACGGTGGCCGCTCTGGCCGGCAGGGACCCCGAGGACGAGACGACCAAGCTCCTTTGCCAGCAGATCTACGACCTGGCGCGCATGTCCGCCAAGCCCCTGGAGGGCGAGGAGATCACCGCCTTCCTGGCCCGCAGCCAGAAGCTGGTCGGCCTGATGGCTGAAAAATAATCGAGGAAGATCCACACCCCCCGGAGAGGCGGCCCCGCGCCGCCTCTTTTTTCGCGCGAAAGAAAGCACAAAGAAAACATTCCCACGCTTGACAGGCCGCCGCAGCGTTCTATAATGATCATGAACGGCGGCTCCGCCGTCTGTTTGAGTTATATGCTGATCCCGGCGTGGTTTGACGCCGGGCATTGATAAGGAGGCGCTTATTCATGCAGGAGATCACCGTCACCCGGACCACGCAGCCCAAGGTCAAGCCCACGGACGAGAGCAAGCTGGGCTTCGGCAAGATTTTCACGGATCATATGTTCCTCATGGACTATGAGGCCGGCAAGGGCTGGTTCAATCCGCGGGTGGTTCCCTACGGCAATTTCTCCCTCGACCCTGCCACCACCGTTTTCCACTATGGACAGGCGATCTTCGAGGGCACCAAGTGCTATCGCCGGGCCGACGGCGGCCTGCAGCTCTTCCGCCCCGCGGACAACATGGCCCGCATGACCCGCTCCGCCAAGCGCATGGGCATGCCCGCCCTCGACGAGGAGACGGCGCTGGCGGGCCTGAAGAAGCTGGTGGAGCTCGACGCGGACTGGGTGCCCCACCAGGACGGCACCAGCCTCTACATCCGGCCCACCATGATCGCTACCGACGTGATGCTCGGCGTCCACGCCGCCGCCCGCTATCTCTTCTTCATCATTTGCTCCCCCGTGGGCTCCTACTACAAGGACGGCCTCAAGCCCGTCGGCATCTATGTGGAGGACGAGTATGTCCGCGCCGTGCGCGGCGGCACCGGCTTCACCAAGTGCGCCGGCAACTACGCCGCTTCGATCCTCGCCGGCGATGTGGCGGAGCAGAAGGGCTACTCCCAGGTGCTCTGGCTGGACGGCGTGGAACAGAAGTATGTCGAGGAAGTCGGCTCCATGAACATGATGTTCGCCTACGGCAATCACATCGTCACGCCCACGCTGAACGGCTCCATTCTCCCCGGCATCACCCGCGACAGCATCCTGACCCTGGCCCGGCAGCTCGGCTACGAGGTGTCGGAGGAGCGGCTGGCCATCGCCGACATCTTCGCGGACATCAAGTCCGGGAAGCTCACCGAGGCCTTCGGCACCGGCACCGCGGCGGTCATCTCCCCGGTGGGCGAGCTGTGCATGAAGGGCGAGAAGCTCGTTATCGGCGGCGGCCAGATCGGCCCCGTGGCCCAGAAGCTCTACGATACGCTGACCGGCATCCAGTACGGCAAGCTGCCGGACGAGAACCATTGGGTGACCAAGCTCTGAGCGCCGCCTCCGGCGCTGTGTTTCCCCGGCCTGACCGGCCGGGGACTTTTTGCATACATGACATATCTCATGGAAACATATGATCCACATCTCAAATCAGCCCGCGATATTGCATAAGACCAGCCCCTCTGTCGCTGCGGCGACATCTCCCCATCAAAAATGGGGAGATCGGGCCAAAGCAGCAGTATCTAAAAACCTCCCCAGCTTGCTGGGGAGGGGGACCGCCGCCCTCCGCGGGGCGGCGGTGGAAGGGCCGGTCTGGCAAATGAAGCATATCAAGCTGAGATAAGGATAACGCGAATCACAGAAAAACATCCGATTTGCCTTGCGGGGACGGACGTGCTATAATCAGGACATCGAGACAGCAAATCAAGGCGGTGAACATCCATGGTCGAAAAGGCGCGGCTTCTCAGGGACGTTTTTGGCCACGAGGATTTCCGGGAGGGGCAGGAGGCCCTGGTGGACGCCCTGCTCCAGGGGCGGGACGTGCTGGGCATCATGCCCACCGGCGGCGGCAAATCCCTGTGCTATCAGCTCCCGGCGCTGCTGCTGCCGGGGGTGACTCTCGTCATCTCCCCGCTGATCTCCCTGATGAAGGACCAGGTCTCCGCGCTGAAGCTGAACGGCGTGCCCGCCGCCTTCCTCAACTCCTCCCTGACGCCGGGGCAGCAGTCCCTCGCGATCCGGCGGGCGGCGGAGGGGCAGTATAAGATCATCTATGCCGCGCCGGAGCGGCTGGACACGCCGGCCTTCCGGCGGCTCTGCGCGCAGCTGCCGATCTCGCTGGTGGCCGTGGATGAGGCCCACTGCGTCTCCCAATGGGGGCAGGATTTCCGCCCGGACTATCTGCGCATCGCCGATTTCATCAACTCCCTCCCCCAGCGCCCGCCCGTCGGGGCCTTCACGGCGACCGCCACCGAGCGGGTCAGCCAGGACATCGTCCGCTATCTCCGTCTGCGGGAGCCCCTGCGCGTCACCACGGGCTTTGACCGCCCGAATCTGTTTTTCGAGGTGATCCCGGTCAAGCGCAAGCGGGACGAGGTGCTGCTCGAGGCGCTCAAGCGCCTCCCGGGCCAGAGCGGCATCGTCTACTGCGCCACGCGCAAAAACACCGACAAGGTCTGCGAATGTCTGCGGGCCCACGGCTATGCCGCCGCGGCCTACCACGCCGGTCTGAGCGACGAGGCGCGGCAGGCCGCCCAGCTCGATTTTCAGTACGACCGCGCGCAAATCATCGTCGCCACCAACGCCTTCGGCATGGGCATCGACAAGAGCAACGTGCGCTTTGTCATCCACTACAACATGCCCAAATCCATCGAGGCCTATTATCAGGAGGCCGGACGTGCCGGCCGGGACGGGGAGGACGCGGTCTGCCTCCTGCTCTGCAGCAAGTCGGATATCACCACCGCCCGGCAGCTGATTTATTACAACGAGAATCCCGCCCTCTCGCCGGAGGAGGCGGCCCAAGTGCGGCGCGCGGAGCTGGATCGTCTCCAGGCCATGATCGGTTACGCCAGCGCTGATACATGCTATCGTGCCAAGCTCCTGCAATACTTCGGGCAGCCCGCGCCCGCCGCCTGCGGCGGGTGCAGCCTGTGCGCGCCGCGGCGCTTCCCCGAGGCGATGCTTTTCGCCCAGGACGCCGCCCTCACCCGGGCGGAGCGGCGCGCGCTGGAGGCCCAGAACCCGGTCCCGGGCCAGCAGGCCGCCGGCTCCGACCCCTCCCCCGTCCAGGCCGCCCTCTTCGAGCATCTGCGCCAGGGCCGTGCCGCCATCGCGCAGCGTCTCGGCGTACCGGCCTATGTCGTAGCGGATGACCGGTGCCTGAAGGACATGGCCCGGAAGCAGCCTCGCACCCAGGAGGAACTGCTGGACGTGGTCGGCATTGGCGCACATAAGGCGAAACAGTTCGGCACGGAGTTCCTCCGTCTGGTCTCCGAGGGTCTGTCCAGTATTGAGGGCATGGCTGAATCGGACTTGGCCGATCCCGCAATTCTCGATGAAAACGCCCCGGACACCTCCGGCAAGCCCGCCGCCGCCGGCCAGAAATGGACGGAGACTGAGCATCGGCAAATGTTGAATATGTGGCAGCAGGACAAGTCGCTGGACGAGATTGCTCAGATCCTTGGACGCACCAGCGGCTCCATCGCCTCCCGCCTTAAAGCAGCCGGGGTTAATCCAGATCTGATCATCCTGCATAGCGAGGCAACACGCGAGGAGATTCATCAGGCACGGTCCAGCGGCGCAACGCTATCACAGCTCAGTGAATCAATGCGCGTGCCGATCAGCGTCCTGCTGATGACCCTCTACGACATGGGCCTAATTCAATAGAAGGAGGCGTCTCCCTTGCGGCTGACCACCCTGTGCTACATCGAGCGGGAAGGCCGGTATCTCATGCTCCACCGCGTCAAAAAGAAGGAAGACGAAAACGCCGGCAAGTGGATCGGCCTCGGCGGCCACCTGCTGGCGCATGAATCCCCGGAGGAGTGTATCCGCCGGGAGGTGATGGAGGAGGCCGGGCTGACCCTGACGGATCTCCGCCTCCGGGGTATTTTGACCTTCATTCTCCCCGACTGGGGCGACGAGCTGACCTTTCTCTACACCGCCGGTGCGGAGGGGGAGGTCAGCCCCGATTGCGACGAGGGCGAGCTGCGCTGGGTGCCGGTGGAGGAGGTCGAAGACCTCCCCCTCTGGGAGGGCGACCGCCTGTTCCTCCCCCTGCTGCGCACCCGGCGGGACTGCTTCTCCATGAAGCTCATCTACGCGCCGGGGGGCGCGCTGGTCGGGCACACGCTGCTGTAAGCCCGCTTATTCCGCCTGATCCTTCGCGATCGAGAAGAAACGGCTCGGGATATGGCAGTAGCCCCCGGGGTTTTTGTCCAGATACTTCTGATGGTACTCCTCCGCGGAGAAGAAATTCTGAATCGGCTCCAGCGCGACCGCCAGCGGCGCGCCGGCCTTTTTTTGCTCCGCCTCGAAGACCGCGCGGATCGCCAACAGCTGCGCCTCGTCCGTATAGTAGACGCCCGTCCGGTACTGGATGCCCTTGTCGTGCCCCTGCTGGTTCACGGACAGGGGATCGATCACCAGGAAATAGAAGTCCAGCAGCTTTTCCAGGCTGAGCTTCTCCGGGTCGTATGCCACGCGGACCGTCTCGGCGTGTCCGCTGTCCTGGCAGACCTCCTGGTAGGTCGGCGCCCGGTCCGGGCCGTTGGCGTAGCCCACCTCCGTCTCCAGCACGCCCTCGAACTGGTCCAGGTACTTCTGCAATCCCCAGAAGCAGCCTCCCGCAAGGTAGATTGTCTGCATGCTCAGCCCTTCTCTCTGTTGACTCGCCCTTCACTCGGCCTTGGTCAGCCGGACATTGCGGATGTGGATCGTGGCGGTGGAGCCCTGCTTGCCCATGTTGAACTCCACGCGGCCGTTGTCGTCGTTGCGCTGGGTCATCTCGAACTCAAAGGTGTAGGTCTGCCACTCCGGGGTCAGGTCGATGGGGGTGTCCGGGAAATAGCGGATCCAGTTGACGTCCGGCGCGGTGATCGCGGGCTTCATCTGGCGCGCCTCGTCGGCGCGAGCCTCGAAGGAGAAGACATATTTGCTCCCCTGCTCCATCGGCATTCTCGGCTGCACCAGCTGCACGGAGTACTCCTCGTTCCCCGCCGCGGTCGAGGTGATGATGATCTCATGGTCGCCGATCTCCGCCGCGCCGGCGCCGCCGCTGGCCAGCAGGAACTTCCAGTCCACGTCGTCCGTCAGGTCCTCCGCCTCCGCGAAGTCGCCGTTGCGGACAAAGTTGCCGCTCTCGTCCGCCGCGCCCATGTCGAGCACCACCTCGGGGCGGGTGACGTTCTCGTCGTAGCTGTCCTTCTGGAAGAAGCGGACATAGTCCACGCGCATGGCGGCCCGCTCGTCGAAGGGCGTCGTCTCGTCCGGGTTGCCGGGCCAGTTGCCGCCCACCGCCACGTTCAGGATCACATAGAACGGCTGGTTGAAGGGGGCGGGATAGGGCTTCTCCGCCTGCCCGGCGGAGGCCGTGAACCAGTCGCTGGTGGCGTAATACATCTCGCCGTCCACATACCAGCGGATCTCGCCGGGCTCCCACTCGATCGCGAAGACGTGGTAGTCGTGGGCGAAATCACCCTCCCGGAGGGTGTAGGTCCCCTGCCGCTGCATATGGGGCTCGCCGAAGTGGAGCGTGCCGTAGAGCGTGTTCAGATTGTCGCCCAGCACCTCCATGATGTCGATCTCGCCGCACTTGGGCCAGGAGCCGTAGAGGCCCTCGTTCTTCGGCATCATCCAGAAGGCCGGCAGGAAGCCCTTCCCCTCCGGCACCCGCAGGCGCGCCTCGATGCGCCCATACTGGATCTCGTGCCGCAGGAAGGTGTTGACGCGGCCGGAGCGGTAGACCGTCTTTCCGGCGCTGTCCACGTCCTTCACCGGCTGAATGACCAGCTCGCCGTCCCGGAGGTAGGCTACTTCCTCCGTGGCGACATAGCGCTGGAGCTCGCTGTTGACCCAGCCGGGCTCGTGGGTCTCGTAGTACCAGTCCTTCGGGTCCAGCTTCTCCCCGTCGAACTCGTCGGCCCAGACCAGGTGATACCCCTCCGGGGCCTGGATCTCTGCGGAGGGCTCCCCCTCCGCCCAGGCGCAGCCCAGGAGC
This sequence comes from uncultured Clostridia bacterium, assembly GCA_947165425.1. GTDB lineage: Bacteria > Bacillota > Clostridia > Christensenellales > Aristaeellaceae > RUG11272. The sequence continues at coordinate 8,724 of CAMVAJ010000020.1, read as the reverse complement.
AGGGAAGCCGCCATCATCATCGCCAGGAATCGCCGCAGCATACGCATCGAGCATGCCTCCTTCAGTCTTTGTCTCGTTTTTTGCCCGATTTCCGGATCGGGTCTTTGTGTCGCCAGTATACCACGGATCAGTCTCCTACGCAATCGAAAAAGCCCGCTGCGCGGGCTTTTCGATTGTTTTGCTTGATCAGAAGGCCATGATGGTCACGACATAGCCCATGTTGTCGAGCATAGACTCCACCGCCTGGACCCCGGGCTTGTTGGACTGAGTGACCTGGACGCTCTCGCCGTCCCCCACGTGCTCCCGGATGATCTCATAGCGCAGCGTGCCGTTCTCAAATACGGCGATGTGGGGATGCTCCGCCAGATAGTCGATGTACTCCTCCAGGCAGAGCCCCAGCGTCTTCATGACCATCGCGTTGGGCTTGCCCACATAGCGGAAGAGGCGCAGCCGCACCGAGACGCCGGTCTTGTAGCTCTTGTCCAGCGTCCCCTTCACCGGATAGTCCGCCAGCGGGAAGCGGAAGACGAAGCCGTACTCCGGCGCGTTCTCCAGCATCCACAGGCCCTCTTCGCTCTCGAAGAAGTTGTTGTCCTTGGCGTTGACGTCCGCGTTGCCATTCTCGTACAGGCGGGGATGGGCGCTCAGGCCGGTATTGTACTCGGAGGTGCCGGGCACGTTGACGCGCTTCGCGGTCGCCTCGTTGAGCTCCTGCTCGTCGGAGTAGCGGCTCTTGAGGTGGTTCTTCTGGGCGTCGAAAAGCTTCTGCTGCTCTTCAAAGGAGCGGAAGCCCTCCTCCAGCATGAAGGACTTGTAGCCCTTCTGCACCTCGGCCGCCTTCAGCATCTCGACCCAGGCGTCCGCCGCGGTGGGCAGGAGCGAGACGTTGTTGTCCTTGGCCCGGATCACGCCCTTGGAGTAGTTCTTCACCTTGACGATCAGGCTCTCGTCGTAGTCCTGCGGGCGGGAGTGCCACTGGTTGACCAGGAGCATGCCGTTGTAGAGCAGCTCCGCCCGGTCCAGCGTGACGGTCACCGGGGACTCCAGCGGATAGGTGGTCAGATCCACCACGTCCCAGCCCTCGCGCTTGGCCTCCGGCCACGCGATGTTCACGCCGCCGGTATTCTCCGCCTTGAACTCCGCCAGGCGCTCCTGGTATTCCCGCTCCTTCTCCTCGTTGCGGGCCTTCGCCTCCGCCTGCATGACCTCCAGCCTTGTCTCCTTGGTCTTGACCATCTGCCGGCTGTAGTAGATGCAGCCGGCCGCGGCGGCAGCCAACAGGATGGTGAGGATCAGCACGATGCTGAAGGTTCTGTTCTTGCGGGGTCTACTCATATCCTTCTCCCTGCCTTTCACGGCTTTCCATACTCACACCGTCGCAAAATGACACCTGCTCCGGCTCTCACCTATTCTATCTCTTTTTTGCAAATTTGGCAATAGGGTGAAGAAAATATGACAGAAAAATTTGTTTTCTGTTTCTTTTTATGTCACGCCCCGGGTTCAGGGGTCGCGGAGGGGGCCGCCAGGTACGCCTCGGCGGCGCTGCCGGGCGCCGTGATCACCTCGGCGGCGGTCCCGTCCAGCAGGCCCTCGCCGATCTCCTCCAGACTCGCCGGCAGGGTGACCTGCGCCAGCGTGTCACACCAGCCCAGCGCGTAGCTGCCGATGGAGACGACGCCCTCCGGGATCGTCAGCTCCGTCAGCCGGCGGCAGCTGGAGAACGCGCCCTCGCCGATGGTCCGCAGGGTGTCGGGCAGCTCCAGCGCCGTCACATTGCAGACCGAGAAGGCATACTCCCCGATCTCCGTCAGGCAGGCCGGCAGCGTCACCTCGGTCAGGCTCCCGCACCAGGAGAAGGTCTCGCTGCCGATCGACGTGACCCCGTCTGGGATGCGGATGCTCTCCAGCGCGTGGCAGGCGTAGAAGGTCCGGTTGCCCAGGGCCTGCAGGCTCCCGGGGAGAGTGCATTGCCGCAGCTCCGCGCACCAGATGAAGGCCTCGTCCCCCAGCGCCACGATGCCCTCCGGCAGCGTCACCTCCTCCAGCACCGCGTTGGAGGAGAAGGCCGCCGCGCCGATGCGGCCGATCCCGGCCGGGACGTCGTAGCGCGTCCGGGTCTGCGTCTGCAGATAGGTCACGAGCCGGCCGTCCGTTTTGCACAGCAGCGTGCCGTCCAGATTCAGCAGCACCGGGTGTTCCGCCGGCACGGCGATCTCCCGCAGGGCCGCGCACTCCCGGAAGGGGTTCTCCCCGATGATCCGCAGGCTCTGGGGCAGGCTCACCCGCTCGAAGGCGGCGCAGGCGGTGAAGGCGTAGCTGCCCAGCTCCTCCAGCCCCTCCGGGAGCTCGATACCCGGCAGGATGCCGCACCAGGCGAAGGCGGACTCGCCGATCTTCCGCAGGCTCGCGGGCAGCGTCACCTTCTCCAGGCCGTAGCACCAGGAGAAGGCCGCCTCCCGGATCTCCTCCACGCCCTCCGGGATCGTCACCTCGGTGAGGTAAATGCTGTAGCCGAAGGCGCTCGGACCGATCGCCTTCAGCGGATGGCCCCCCAGCGTGTCCGGGATCACGAGGACCGTCTTCTCCCCCCGGTAGCCGGTGAGCATCGCGGAGCCGTCCGGCAGCAGCTCCCAGGTGTAGTCCGCCTCCTCCGCGCCCGCGCAGCCGAGGGCCGCCGCCAGCAGGACCAGCGCCAGGCAGGCCGACAATAGCTTTTTTCTCATCATGCTCTCTCTCATCCGTATGCTTTGGGATTTCAGGTTCAAAAAAGGGTCTGCGGGTTCTCCGCAGGCCCATTGTACCACCTTCAGGCGGTCTTTGTCCAGTTTTCGATCTTCCGTCACGAGCCGTGGTGGAACAGCAGGCGCTCGTAGCGGGCCTTGTCCGCGTCGCGCACCATGATCTCCAGCTCCTCGTCGCCCATCACGGTGTTCCGGCCCTTGGCGTAGAGGTCGTCGATGCGCTGCCGGATCACGGCGACCATCGGGTCGTTCTTCTCGATCATGTCGCTGCCGGTCAGGCGGAAATAGCTGTTGATCCAGTGCGCCACCGCCGCCAGGCCGCCGTGGGCGTCCACGGCCACGAGGGCGGGCCGGTTCAGGAGCTTCGCCGTGTCGAAGATGTTGTAGATCTCCTCGTCCTTGAGCATGCCGTCCGCGTGGATGCCCGCGCGGGTCACGTTGAAGTGACGGCCCACGAAGGGCTGCCGCGGGCTGATCTCGATGCCGATCTCCCGCTCCATGTACTCCGCGATCTCCGTGATGGCGGTCAGATCCATGCCGCCGGTCTCCCCGCGCAGGCCCTGATACTCGATCACCATGGCCTCCAGCGGGCAGTTGCCCGTCCGCTCGCCAATGCCCAGGAGCGAGCAGTTGACGGAGGAGCAGCCGTACATCCAGGCCGCCCCCGCGTTGGAGACCACCTTGTAGAAGTCGTTGTGGCCGTGCCACTCCAGCTGCTCGGAGGGCACCTCGGCATAATGCCGCAGGCCGTAGATGATGCCGGGGACCGAGCGGGGCAGCGCCGCGCCGTAGTAGGTGACGCCGAAGCCCATCGTATCGCAGGCGCGGATCTTGATCGGGATGCCGCTCTCCTGGCTCAGGTCCATCAGCGCGTTGGCGAAGGGCACCACGAAGCCGTAGAAGTCCGCGCGGGTGATGTCCTCAAAGTGGCAGCGGGGCCGGATGCCCATGTCCAGCGCGTCCTTGACGATGCCCAGATACTTGTCCATCGCCTGGGAGCGGGTCAGGTGCATCTTGTTGAAGATATGGTAGTCCGAGCAGGAGACGAGAATGCCGGTCTCAGCGACGTTAGCCTGCTTGACCAGCTCGAAGTCCTTCTTGTTCGCCCGGATCCAGGTCGTGATCTCCGGGAAGCGCAGGCCCAGATCCTGGCACATCCGCAGGGCCTTCTTGTCCTGGTCCGTGTAGAGGAAGAACTCGCTCTGGCGCACCAGGCCGTTGGGACCGCCCAGCCGGCTCAGCAGCTTGTAGAGGTGGACGATCTGCTCCGGCGTGAAGGGGCTGACCGACTGCTGGCCGTCGCGGAACGTGGTGTCCGTCATCCAGATCTCGTCGGGCATGTCCTCCGGGACGTGCCGCATATTGAAGGTGATCTTCGGCACGCTGTCGTAGCTGAAAATCTCACGGTAGAGATTCGGCTCCTGCACATCCTGCAGGCTGTAGTGGTACTTGTGCTGCATGAGCACGTTGTTTTTCTTGCTGAACGTCGGCATGAGTGTCCTCCTTCCCTTCTCACCGTTCTCCCGCGCCGGCGGCGCTTCTCAGTGCATCTCCCGCACAAACTCGGCGATGCGCGAAAGCCCCTCCCGGATGTTGTCCATGCTCGTCGCGTAGGAGAGGCGGCAGTAGCCCTCCGCCTCGAAGGCCACGCCGGGCACCACCGCGACCTTTTTCTCCTGCAGGAGCGCGTCGGCAAAGCTCATGGAATCGTTGATCTGCTTCCGGCCATGGCTCCGCCCCAAAATATACTTGATGTTCATCATCACATAGAAAGCGCCCTGGGGCTTGCGGCAGGAGAGGCCCGGGATGGCGTTGATCAGGCCGCAGATCGTGTCCCGGCGCTTCTCAAACTGCTGGACCATCTCGCACACGCAGGTCTGGTCGCTGTCCAGCGCCACCGCCGCCGCGTGCTGCGCCATGGCGTTGGCGTTGCTGGTGGCCTGGGACTGGAAGGCGCCCATGGCCTTGATGACCTCCCGGGGGCCGGCCGCGTAGCCGATGCGCCAGCCGGTCATGGCGAAGGCCTTGCTGACGCCGTTGACGACGATCGTCTGCTTCTTGATCTGCTCGCCCAGCTGCGCGATGGAGATGTGCTTCGTATTGTCGTAGAGGAGCTTTTCATAGATCTCGTCGGAGACAATGAACAGCTTCCTGTCCACCGCCAGATCCGCCAGCGCCTGGAGCTGTCCCCGGCTCCACACGCAGCCGCAGGGGTTGGACGGGCTGGTGAGCACGAAGGCCTTGGTGCGCTGGTTGATGCGGGCGACGATCTCGTCGTAGGAGGGGATGAAGGCCTCCTCCTCCGTCGTGGGCACAAAGACCGGCACGCCCCCGGCCATGCGCACCATCTCCGGATAGCTCACCCAGCAGGGCGAGGGGATCAGCACCTCGTCGCCGGGGTCGATGATCGCCTGGAAGGCGTTGAAGAGCGAGTGCTTCGCGCCGCTGGAGACGATGATGTCCGCGGGATCGTAGTCCAGGAGATTGTCCCGCTTGAGCTTGGCGCAGATCGCCTTGCGCAGCTCCATGGTGCCCGAGGACGGCGTGTAGCGCGTCATGCCCATGTCCAGCGCGTCCTTCGCCGCCTGCACGATGTGCGCGGGGGTCGCGAAATCCGGTTCGCCCGCGCCAAAGCCGACCACGTCCAGGCCGGCGGCGCGCATCTCCTTCGCCTTGGCGTCGATGGACAGCGTGAGCGAGGGCGTAATGTGCTGGCACCGATGGGAGACCGTCAGTTGCATAAGGAAGCACCTCCTGAAGTCCGCGCGGCCTCCGTCGTCATTTCCGGACGTTCCGCGCACGCTTAGCCGAAAATGCGGCTGCACGGCGTATTATATCCATTTTTCCAAATAATTGCAAGTCTTTTCAGCTCAAAAATGAATTTTTCAGAATCCATAATTTCATTTTGTCTGTGTTTGTCTTTTTTGTTCACTTTCGCGCCAGTTTCGACAGGCGAAGAAAAAATCCTCCTTCGTGCGAAGGAGGATTCGCGCCCTCGGCGCCGTGGTCACTGCCCGGTCAGGGCCATGATCTCGGGGCTCTGGTATACCCGGACGTAGTCCACCTCGAACCGGGCGGGCAGGCAGCTCTCGTCGATGCCCATGCTGCCACCCCAGGTGCCGCCGAAGGCCAGGTTCAGCAGCAGATGCATCCGTTGGTCAAAGGGCCAGGCGTCGAAGGCCCGCTCCCCCTCGGCGACCTCTGGCTTTTCGTAGGTGTAGGTCGTCTCCCCGTCGATGGAGAAGATGATCCGGTCCGGCAGCCACTCCACCCCGTAGACGTGGAACGCATCCCGAACGCCCGGCACGGTGACGCTGTGATTGCTCGCCGCGTCCCCGTGGGTCTTCGCGGTGTGGATGCTCTGCACGATCACATCGGGATCGTACCCCACGTGCTCCATGATGTCAATCTCCCCGGAGGCCGGCCAGTCGCCGTAAGCCCAATCGGTCGGCAGCATCCAGATGGCGGGCCAGGTTCCCTTGCCGGAGGGCAGCTTCGCGCGGGCCTCGATCCTGCAGTAGAGCCAGTCGCCGAGATTGCGGGTGACCATGCGGGCGGAGGAGTAGCTGCAGTTGCCCCGCTTCTCCTTGCGCGCCTCGATGGTCAGCACGCCGTTTTCGACGCTCGCGTTGCCCTTGGGCATATAGTACTGCAGCTCGCCGTTGCCCCAGCCGCCGCCCCCGACGTTGAAGCTCCACCGCTCGGGGTCCGGCAGGCCGTCCGTGTCGAACTCATCCGCCCAGACCAGCTCGTAGCTGAGGCTCGCGGGGTCGTAGTCCGGGCCATCGGCCGCGGCGCCGGACGCCGCCGGGAGGCTCCCCAGCAGCAGGAAGGCGAGCAGAACGCACGCCGGTTTGATCCATCGAATCTTTGCCATGCTTCGGGCCGGGCAGACTGCCCGACACACACCTCCTCGTCCGTTGATAACAGCGCGCAGGCCACGGAAAAACCGCGGCCTGCGCCATCATAACAGAGGTCAGCCCTTCAGCTCCTCATACAGCCGGAGGTACAGCTTCGCCGAGAGACCCCAGGAGACGTCCTTCTCCATGTCCCGGACGACCATGCGGTTCCAGCTGTCCCGATCCTCGGTGTAGACCTGCTGGGCATAGCGCACCGTCTTCAGCAGCAGATCGGCCCGGTACTGGTCGAAGGTGAAGCCGTTGCCCTCCCCCGTGTGCTCATTGTAGGGGGCCACGGTGTCCTTGAGGCCGCCGGTCTCCCGCACGATCGGCACCGTGCCGTAGCGCATGGCGATCAGCTGGGTCAGGCCGCAGGGCTCGAAGAGGCTGGGCACCAGCAGGGCGTCCGAGCCGGCGTAAATCTGGTGCGCCAGGCTCTCGTCGTACTTGATGTAGGCGCAGACCTGCCCCGGGTAGACGCTCTCGTAATAGCGGAAGGCGTTCTCGTAGCGCGGATCGCCGGTGCCGAGGATCACGACCTGGATCTCGTCGTTGATCATCTGCTCGAAGATTGCGTTAATCAGGTCCAGGCCCTTCTGGTCCGTGAGGCGGGAGATCAGGCCAACGACAAACTTGCCCTCGTCCACCGTCAGGCCCAGGCGCTCCTGCAGGGCCTTTTTGTTGACGGCCTTCGCCGCCAGCACGTTCTCCTCGCCGTAGACCGCGGTCAGCAGCCTGTCCGTCCGGCTGTTCCAGATGTCGATATCGATGCCGTTGACGATGCCGTGCAGCTTCTCCCGGTGGTAGGAGAGATGGCCGTTCAGGCCCTCGCCGTAGAAGTCCGTCTGGATCTCCTCGGCATAGGTCTCGCTGACGGTGGTGACCCGGTCCGCGTAGGCCAGACCGCCCTTGAACATGTTGGCCTCCCGGTCGTTGACCTTGAACACCGCGTAGTCGAACAGAAAGTCCGGCAGACCCGTCCAGTATTTGAGATGGTCGATGGTGCAGATGCCCTGGAAGCGCAGGTTGTGGATCGTCAGCACGCTCCGGGCGTTGCCGACGGGCGTGCCGTCGAAGCGGGTGCGCAGATAGACGGGCACCAGGGCAGCCTGCCAGTCGTGGCAGTGGACGACGTCCGGCACCCACTGCAGATAGTTGAGGGCCGCGAGGCAGGCCTTGGAGAAGTAGCAGTATTTCGGGATGTCCTCCCACAGGCCCGTGTACGGGTTGCCCCAGTCAAAGAACTCGCGGTTTTCGATGAAGTCGTAGATCAGGCCATCCAGCTCCAGTTCCATGATCCCGACAAAGAAGCTCCGTCCGTCCTGCGTCAGGTCCATCATGAAGGAGCCGCGGTGCTTCATCTGGCTCCGGTATTTCTCCGGGATGCAGCGGTAGCAGGGCAGGAACACGCGCACCTCGCAGCCCATGGGCGCGAGGGCCCGGGGCAGGGCGTACATCACGTCCCCCAGCCCGCCCGTTTTGATGAACGGATAGCACTCCGAACCGATAAAGGCGACCTTTGTGCCGGGCTTGAATTCAGACAATTCCATGTTTTCTGGCATGACGGACACTCCTCTGCTTTGATAATGTTGAAACGGACACAGGTTTCCGACAGTCTCAATATACTATATTTTGCCCGTCCGGGCAAGGGGAGATTTATCCTTTTCCCCCTCTTTTTCTTCCGCGGCCTCCATGCGGACCGCACCGCCTTCGGCTGTCGCGTGGGGATTGCGCATCAAAAAGGTCAGACCCGGCTGATGCCCGGGCCTGACCAAAGATACCCGTTGCGTTGAATGACCTGTCCTTCTCGCGTTCACGATCAGGGTCAGGATCAGGGCGCCCAGGATCGTGCCGAGCACGCTGCCCTCGCCGCCGGACATGGACGTGCCGCCGATGACGATGGCTGCGATGGCCGTCATCTGGAAGGTGTCGCCCAGGAAGATCACGGAGTTGCCCGCATCGGTCTCGAACAGGAAGGAGACGGCGTTGGCGTCGAAATCGTAGGGATCGCCGGGCTTGTAGTCGCCGGTCATGCCTGTCCGTAAACAATCCAAAGTGAATCAGTGACATTTCAAAGACATTAT
>CAMVAJ010000019.1 GCA_947165425.1 uncultured Clostridia bacterium | reverse complement strand
CGCTGCCCGCCAGCTTTTCGCCCCGCTGCCAGAAGCCCGCCCGCCTGAGCTCCGGGTCCGGGAAGGCCGCCAGCAGCGCGCCCCGGCGCGAGCGGTCCGCGCGGGCCAGCAGGCCCGGCGACGTCTCCGCCGCCTGCCAGAGGCCCTCGGCGTCGAACCAGTCCGAGAAGGTCTGTTCGCTCAGCTCCGGGGAGAAGATGGCGATGTCCCCGGGCCGCAGATCCGGCAGCGCCAGCTCCAGCATGATCGTGGTCCCGAGGCCCGCGTAGAGGCCGTCGTTGACCACCCGGTAGGCCGACAGCTCCGCCTCCAGCAGTCCGCTGTCGAAGCCGAAGGCCACGCCGCTGCCGCCGATGAGCACAATTCGCGGCTTCCCGCCGGCGTCGTCCGCCAGCAGGGCGGCCTTCTGCGGGAGGGCCGCCAGCCAGGTCTCCCCGTACTGGGGCGGGAGGAGGAGGGAGGCCGCCAGCAGGCACGGGAGCATCAGCACCAGCGCCAGCACCAGAGCGGTGCGCTTCATCGCCGACTCTCCTCCCTCATATTTTTCGTTATGATCCTATTCTCAAATAAGAATGCTTTTTCTTGAAACCGGCCCTTCCACCGCCGCAGCGACAGAGGGGCTGGTCTTTTACAAGCAAAGGGGCGGCCAGAGTTTGCGCTCCGGCCGCCCTGGGTCAGATCAATCAGGCATCCTTCTTGCGCAGCCGGAAGAAGGCGGCCACCACCGCGACCAGGATCGCGACGCCCAGCAGCGCCATGCTCCAGATGGCGGTCTGGGCGGAGCCCAGGTTCGCCGCGGTCTGCACCTCCCGCGCCACGTCGGCGTTGGAGAAGTAGATGTAGCCCAGGCCGTCCACGCGGCCCGCGATCAGGTTCATCAGGGCGACGGCCATCAGCGCCGGCGCGCCGATCCGGAGAATGCCGGTGACGAGCTCCACGCCCTTGTTGTCCTTGTAGAGGTACAGGCCGACCGCCACGGCCAGGCAGAGCACCCCGCCGATCACCATCCAGGGGAAGCCGTTGACAGCCGCGTCCTTATAGTAGCCCTCGCCGCCGATGTTGGAGGCGTAGGCGATGAGCGCCACGATGGCCAGCACCGCCGCGAGGCAGGTGAGGCACGCGCCTACAGAAAGCTTTTTCATTCTCATGCACGCTCCTTCTTCTTGTTCATCAGGGCGGTGGCGATCCAGGCCACGGCCGATACGATGGCCAGCACCAGGCTGACGGTCTTCAGGGTGGAGAGGGCGTTGTCCCACCAGGTGGCTACGCGCTCGGTCCGCACGTTCAGCACCGCACTGCGGGCGAAGGTGTAGAGCTGATACTTCAGGTTCTCGCGGGCCTTCTCCACCAGGGTCGCGTCGTCCTTGACCTTGTCCAGGGTGATGTAACCCCAGGTCTTGTCGTTGCCGCTGTCGCCCTGGTTGATGTGGCTGTCGTTCTGCGCGAAGTCGGCGACCTGGGTGATGCCGGCCATGACCATGGACTCCGCGTTGAAGTAGTACTTGTTGTTCATCATGTCCGTGGAGATCAGGCCCGTGAAGCCCCACTCGCCGCGGACGATCTTGTTGATCATCGTGGGATGCTGAGCCGCGTTGGTGGCGCCGATGCGGTTGAAGGCGATCATGACCGCCATGCCGTCGGCGTCGCTCAGGCCGCCCTGGAAGCCGCGCAGGTCCGTCTCGCGGAACTTCTGCTCCGTCATGTAGGCGCTGACGCCGCCGCGGTTGTGCTCCTGGTCGTTGAAGCCCATGTGCTTCGGGCCGTTCATGATGCCCTTCTCGGTGCAGCCCTTCAGGATGCCGTAGCCGATCCGGTTGGTCAGCATCGGATGCTCGGAGATGTACTCATAGTTGCGGCCGTTGTAGGGGGTGCGGCGCTGGGTCAGGCCGGTGCCCCACAGGTCGTAGCGGTTCAGCCACAGGCCGCTGTTGCCCTCGACCAGGCCCCACTCGTAGGCCAGCTGCGGGTTGAAGGAGGAGCCGATCAGGGTCTGGGAGTGGATGTTGAACTTGTAGGTCTTGCCGGAGGCCTCGTCATTGTAGGCGGAGGTGAAGCCGCTGACGCCCTCGTTCTGGTAGACGATGGGGTTCTCGATGGTGCTCAGGGTGTCGGAGGTGGAGCCGCCGTGGATGACCGCGCCCACCGCCTCGTCGATGGAGATCTCGTGGACCAGGTCGTCCCAGTACGCGTCGCCGATGTCGGCGATCTGCTCGTCATGGATGTTGGCCGCGTCGAAGCGCAGGCCCTTGTCCACGGCCTCGGCGGCGGGGTTGCCGCTCTGGATGGCGTAGGTCTGGTTGCGCAGCTCGGCGATCCAGGCGTCCTTCTTGGGGCTGTCGCCGATCTTGATCTCAACCTGGTTGTAGTTGATCGGATAGGTGCCCTCCCAGTCCTGACGGCTCAGGTAGGTCACGGTGTCCTTGCCGGTCCAGTAGTTGAGGTCCGCGTCGTCGGCCACGTTGGTGATGGCGGTGCCGTTGGCCTGCGCAAAGGTCGTCTTGTCGAAGCTGGCCAGGTTCCACACGGTCACCTCGCCCTTCGCCTCGGCGTCCATGCCGTCGGCCACGGTCTTGCCCTGGTGCGCCAGGAAGTTGTTGACCGCCTCGTGGGAGCCGGCGGCGGCGGTGAAGAGATAGTCGCCCTCGTCGAGGATGTAGGTCTTGGCCTGCTTGTAGTCGTAGCTGGCCAGATACTTGGTCGGGACGGTGATGGTCACGTCGGCGGTGCCGCCGGCGGCGACCTTCACCTTGCCTGATGAGAGGAAGGTGACGGCGGACTTCTCCACCAGGTTCTGCCGGTCATAGTCAGTGTAGGGCTGCTGCACGTACAGCTGGGCCAGGAAGAGGCCCTCCTTGTCCCCGTTGTTCTTGATCTCCACCACGGCGGTGATCTCGCCGTTCTCGGAGTTGTCCACGTTCAGGCTCTTGATCTTCTGGGTGTAGTCCAGATAGCTCAGGCCGTGGCCGAAGGGATAGAGCACCTCGGCGCCGTAGTTCCAGGTCTCGCCCTGGGTCGCGCCGGGGGCGGAGACAGCCTTGTAGCCGGGGTTCATGATCGCGTCGTAGTAGCGGGTCTCGAAGTACTTATAGCCGACGTAGATGCCCTCGGCCTCGACGATGTAGTGGCCGCCGTTGTAGGTGGTCGCGCCGCCGAAGGAGGAGGCCTTCGTGTTGCCGATGGTCTCGCCGGGGTAGCGGGGATCGGTGCCCTCCTGGCCCACGATCTCATAGTCCGCGTAGTACTCGCCGCCGAAGTTCACCACCGCCGGGTTGGCGGCGTTGTCGGCCAGGTAGGTGTCCGGCAGCGCGCCGGTGGCGTTGACCTCGCCCAGCAGGACCTTCGCGGTGCCGGTGAGCTGATAGTCGTTGATCACGCCGATGTAGCAGATCGCGTCCACCTCGTGGGCGCCGCCCTTGGCGATGTCCTTGAGGACCATGGTGTTGCCGCTGTTGATCAGGACGATGACCTTGTCGCAGGTCTCCTTCGCCACGTCCACGATGGACAGCTCGTCGTCGGACAGGGCCAGGGGATCCTTGCCGGTGGCCTCGCCCGCAAAGTTCAGGGCGGAGCCGGGGGCGTAGGTGTTGCCCTCGCCCGCGCCACGGGCGAAGACCACGATGCCCACGGAGCCGGGCTGAATGCTGGCCTTCCAGTCGGCCGGTGCGCCCTTCTCCTCGAACATGGAGACGGGCACCTCGACAACCTGGTACTGCGCCATGTCGCCCGGGGCCGCCACGTAGATGTTATCGTAGGCAACGGTCTCCTGCAGCTCGCCGGTCCAGCGGTTGGGGACCATCTCGGTATGCTTGTTCAGAATCCCGTTCAGATAGAAGTTCTTCACGGTCTCGTTGAGCTTCACGCCGGCGTTCTCCAGCGCGGCCACCAGGTCGACCGCGTCGGCGTTGCCCGCCTTCAGGTCGCCGCTGGTGTAGGGGTAGGGCGCGTAGGCGGCCAGGCCGAAGAGCACGACCTCGCTGTCCTTGCTCAGCGGCAGCGCGCCGTTGTCGTTCTTCATGACGACGGTACCCTCCTCGCCCTCGCGGACGGCGATGTCCTTGGCCGCGGCGGCCATTTCCTCGATGGTGGCGTAGTCCTTCTTGAAACGGGCCGCCTCCTCGTCGTTGACGGTCACGTAGCTGTTGGTGCCGAGCATACCGTCAATCTGGTTGCGGTAGCTGTCGGTCATGCCCGCGCCCAGGGTCGCCAGCACATACAGGCAGGCCATCAGCGCCGCCAGGCCCCGGAACAGGCCCGTCCATTTCTGGGATTTCATTCGTCCTCTCATCCTTTCCTTGTGGTCCTATCACGATCGCCCTGCGCTCATCCCGCAGCGCGTCACGAAGCAGTTTCAGCGGCCTCTCAGGCCAGATCGAAGGAGGTGAAGTCGAAGGTGCCGCCCTTGCCCTCCACGGAGAAGTAGAGCGCCTCCCGCTCCCCCAGGCCCTCCGGCAGCTCGCCGGTGAAGGTCTTGGGCTCCAGCGCCGTCTCCACGGGGATGCGCAAGATGGGCTCGCTGCCCTCCCGGTTGGAGACCGTCACCGCGCAGCCGTTGCCGTAGCCCTGCAGGTGGATGGTCAGCCGTCGGGTCTGCCGGAGATCGAAGTATTTGAAGCCCACCGTGCAGCCGGTGCAGAAGTTGGAGATGTACTGATCCTCCCCCTCCTCCCGGTCCCCGCCCCGCTGGGTCAGGTAGGGGAGGCCGGCCTTGGGCCGCTTGAGCATGGAGAGGAACCTGGTGCCGCTGCGCCCGTAGACGTTGCAGGCGATGTAGGCCGGATAGGCGCCCTTCCCGGCGAGGGGGCCGCCGTTGAGGCCGCAGGAGGTCATCTCCGCCTGCTCAAAGCGCCCGTTCTCGAAGCGGATCTCCTCGGCGCAGGCCTGCCGGGAGGACTGCTTGCGGTTGGAGTGCCGGTGATAGAAAACGTAGTATTTTCCGTTGATCTCGATCAGCGAGCCGTGGGTATTGCCGGTGTCCATCCGGGCGTGGGCCACGTCCGGCACGCCGGGGAGGCCGATATCGCCGCAGGAGACTAGGACGCCGCCGTAGGTGAAGCCGCCGTCCGGCCGATCGCTGACCGCCCAGCAGAGGTTGTGGCTGTTCAGGGAGCTGTAGATGAAGTAGTACTTGTCCCCGAAGCGCCGCATGGAGCTGGCCTCGCCGAAAGGCTGGGCCTCGTAGGGCGTGCCCTTGGCCTCCTCTCCGGTGAGGACGCCGATGTAGCGCAGCTCGTCGCCGGAGATCACGGTCAGCATGTCCTTCGTGTCCAGCTCGAAGAACATAGGGCCGTGCTTGGTCGGGGTGGAGCCGTCCAGCAGGATCGGATTCCCGCCGAAGGCGAAGCCGGTGTAGAGGTAGAGCCGTCCGTCGCGGTCCATCAGGCAGCCCGGGTCGAACTGGAAGGGCTCGTTCCGCTTGCCGATGGGCGTACCGTCCTGATACTTGACGTAGCCGTAGAATTCATACTTCCCGGCGGGCTCGTCGCATACGGCCACGCTGATCATCTTGGTGCCGCCCATGAAGTAGTACAGGTAGTACCGTCCGTCCGGGCCGACCACCATGTCCGGCGCGGCCAGGCCGTTGGTCAGGCGCACCTTCGGCGCGGCCGGGTCCTGCTCCCGCCGGTAGATGCAGCCGTGATAGGTCCAGTTCCCCAGGTCGTCCACCGGCGCGGACCAGCAGACATAGTCCCCCAGGCAGAAGTTCAGGCCGTTGAACAGGTCGTGGGAGCCGTAGATATAGACGCGGCCGTCCACGATGTGCGGCTCCGCGTCCGGGACATACTCCCAGCTGGGCAGATAGGGGTTGAAGGCCTGTCTGGTCTTCATGGGGCATCTCCTCCTTCACCGCGCGCCGCGGCTTGATTCAGTTTCATTCTCCCAGCAGCTCCGGGATCAGGAAGACGGGCGTGCAGCTCCAGGCGTGGCAGTGGCTGTCCACGACGCTACCGCCGTAGGGGGAGGCATCCGGGTGCTCCGGATCCCAGCACTCCCAGAAGGTGTCCGCCCCGGCGCGGAGCATCCCGCCCCAGTAGTCGCGCAGGTGGCGGATGGCCTCGTCCCGGAGCCCCGCCCGGCGCAGGGCCTCGACATAGTAGTGGTGCATATAGGGCGTCGCCATGCGGGGCGCGCCCGGCTCCCGCAGGGCCCGGGCCAGGGCGCCTGCGGCGCGGCCCTCCGGCATCGCGTCCGCGAGGGTCAGCCAGACCTGGCTGTGGAGGCTGATCTGCCCGCCGGAGCGGAAGCAACCGTCCGCCTCCGACCAGAGCGCCTCCCGGGTCCGGGTCCGCAGCCGCGCCGCGGTGCCGGCGTAGTCCGCCTGGCGGCGGGCGTCGCCCGCCCGGCCGCAGAGCGCCGCGGCCGCGTCCAGCGCGATCAGCAGCACGCCCTGTACGCTGGCTCTCCGGTCGAGGTCATCGCTCCAGTCGATAAAGCTCTCCCGGGCCGTCTCCCCGGTCACGAGGCCGTCCCCGTCCAGGCGCGCCAGCACCTGGTCCACCTGGGCCAGGGCGAACGCTCCCAGATCCCGCAGCGCCTCGTCATCCCCGGTCTCGCGCAGGTACTCCGCCATCGTCACCGGGTAGAGGAGCGCGTAGTCGGCCAGATAGGTGTCATCGCCCGCCGGCTCCGGCGTGGTGAAAATGTTAGCGCTGGCCCGCCCGTCCGGGAAGCAGCTCCCGGCCAGGAGATAAAGGCAGCGCTTGACCAGCTCGTGGCTGCCGAAGGAGGCGTAGGAGCCCAGGGCCTCCAGCCGCAGATCCCCGATCCACAGGCGGCGGTCCCGCTTCGGGCCGTCCTCCAGCACGGTCTGGGTGCAGCTGTGGAGCGTGCGCAGGCCCGCCTCGTAGATCCGGCGCAGTTCCTCATCCCGGATCTCCCGCGGGGGGACCCGGGCCCAGTCCGCGCTGCTCTCCGCCGTGCAGGAAGTCTCTGCGAGCCGCAGGGCGTATTTCGGCGAGGTCGCCAGCACCGTCACCCGCACATAGCGGAAGGCATAGCGCCGGGGGAGCTCCACCCGGGCGGGCAGCTCGTCCACGTGGATCTGCTCGCGCTGGATCCAGCCCGGGGACAGCCAGCCGTGATAGTCCTCCGGGCGCTCGGTCAGCTCCCGCTCCGTTTCCGCGAAATCAACCTGCAGAAACGCCGGCGCGTCCGGATGGGAGCCGGAGGTCTCGAGCCTGAGCGCCAGCCGGCCCACGATGTGGCGGCCGAAGTCCAGGGTCACCTGGTCGCCCGCCCGGAGCGGTCGCGCTGCGAGCTGCTCCGGCGCGATCGGCTGATCCCCGGCCCATACGGCGGACGGCCCGCCGATCTTCGTGCGGATCAGCGGCGGGGTCAGCTCCTCGGCCCTGGACAGCAGCCGCGCGTCCTTTCGCGGGACAAAGCCCTCGATAATCGATATCAATTCCATATTGTCAAATCCTACTTTCGCGCCGCCGCCCGGCGGCACTTTATCCAGGAACGATTATAACCGAGGGCAGCTGAATCCCATAGGTCGATTTTTGCGCAGTTGAATTGATATTTTTTGATATACATCCTGTTGGGTTTGTCTTTTCAGGGCGGGCAGCTGCCGCCAATTTGAACTTGCACAAAAAAAAGCAGGAATATTGACAAAAATCAACCCTGCGGATATACTCACGGCAAAGAGAGGGGGCACAATCATGGATAATCAGACGCTGCTGCGGGAGCTGCGGACGCTCAACGAGAGCGAGCTTTTCTATCGGAGCTACCGGCTGGCGAAGGCCTCCCCCGCCGTCCTCGGCGATTTTTTGGGGAAGCTGGATCCCGCTTGGGTGCGTGAGCTGCAGCTGATCATCCCCGAGTGGCCCGACACCGTCATCGAGGAGTACACGGACGAGCAGTTCTTCCCCACCGGGCGCGGCCAGGGGATCGCGGTCTCCAAGCACAACTGCTATACCCCCGCCGTCCCCCACCGGCACAATTTCTTCGAGATGTTCTATGTCCTGGAGGGCCAGTGCGTCCACCAGATCCGGGATCACAGCTCGATCCTGCGGGCGGGCGACCTGTGCCTGATCCAGCCCAGCGTGACCCACGCGGTGGACGTGGGCGACGAGAGCATCCTCCTGGACGTGCTGATCCGCCGCTCCACCTTCCGGCACTACTTCTACAGTCTCCTGCAGGGCGACAATCTGCTGGCGAACTTTTTCCTCAGCACGGTCTACGCCCGGCAGGGCATCGACTATCTCATCCTCCACACGGCGGCGGACGGCGAGCTGCGGGACAGTTTTCTCAAGCTCTGGGGGGAGTACCGGGAGCAGGGCGACTACTGCACCGTGCTCCTCAACGCGATCCTGACCCAGATTTTCGTCCGCCTCCTGCGGTCCCACATGGCGGGCTGCGAGCTGCCGGAGCGGCAGGAGCAGGACTCCCGCGTCGCCATCCGCATCGCCCGCTATCTCCAGCTCAACACCGCCACCGCGACCCTGGCCAATTTAGCCGAGGAGTTCCACTACTCCCCGGAGTACACCTCCCGCCTGGTCAAGCAGTCCACCGGTCAGAGCTTCATCCGGCTCCTGACCCAGGTGCGCATGGAGAACGCCGTCCAGCTGCTGCGGGACACGTCCCTCCCCGTGGCGGACATCGCCGCCCACGTCGGCTACGAGAGCAGCGAGCACTTCATACGCACCTTCCGCCGGCAGAAGGGGCTGACCCCTAGCGAGTACCGCAAACAGAAGCGGTGAAATATTACATAGCCTGCAGTTACTGTGAAAACATAAAGTGTTTTCATAGTGCAGCTGTTCAGTCGCACGGGGCATTGCGACTGAAACCTCTCTGTCGCTGCGGCGACATCTCCCCTTTCTTTGTCAGCTCGTCGTAGCGCTTGACGCGCAGCTTCAGCCCGTCCGGGTTGCATTCTTCAGGTTTCATCCGCAGTCCTCCGTATGGCGTCAGAACAGATCCAGCGAGCTGTCCAGGTAGATCTCCTCCCGCACGCGCAGCTGGTATTCGGGTTTGGTCATGTAGTACAGCAGGAACTCCAGGATCAGCGCGCTCCCGAGGCTCCGGCCCTCGATCTTGAAGTGGGAAAAGCCGCCGGGCAGATAGCGGTCCCGGATCTCCTTCACACCGATGAAGCCGGGGTTGGCCATCGCGTCGGAGAAGCGGTAGCCCCGCCGCGCCCCGGGCGAGCGGCAGACATGGTCGGGGACGTCCTCGCCCAAGTTCTTCCGGCTGACGTTCTCGTAGCAGGCCCTCCGGTCCGGACAGCCGAACCAGCAGCACTCGTTGCAGAGGAACTCAACCTTCCGCTTCTGCGCCGGGGAGAGGGCGTCCAGCCGGTCGAAGGCCCTGTTCAGCCTGAAATCCGGGACCACAAAGCGGAACTCCGGCCGGTTCAGCTCCGCCTCCAGCTGATCGAATTCGGTCAGCACCTTGGTGGTCGAGGAGACGAAGTAGAAGCCGGGATAGCGCCGGCGCAGGTATGCCAGCAGCAGGTCCGAGCAGAGGATCACGCCGCTTTGCGCCGCGCCGCCACGCTCGAACAGCGCGCAGAGGGCGTTGCACTTCGGGTCGGAGAGGTGCTCCTCCCGGAGCAGGGAGTTGCTGAAGGTGAGCCGCGCGGAGACGCCGTAAGCCCTCGTCAGCGCCGCCACGTCCGCCGGCCTCGCCTCCCCGAAGCCGACCCGTCCGCCGCCCCAGAGGCAGTCGGCGGGCGCGCCGTAGATCGAGCCGATCTCGCACCAGTCGTAGAACCACTCCCGCCTCTCCCGGAACAGCGGCAGGAACAGCCGGTACAGCTCATAGAACTCAAACAGTCCGGGCAGGTGGTAGTAGGCCTTCATTCTCTCCCCGCCTCCCGTCGGTTCAGCTCCTCCTCCACGCGGTTCAGCGTGTCGAAGAAGCGCAGCGTCGCCACAGCCGGGCCCATCAGCGGCAGGCCCAGGGTATTCCAGCCGAACATGTGCCGCCAGGAGGTGTACGGGCCCCCGACCCCCAGCGCGACAGCCTTTGCCTTCAGCTCCTCCGCGATCCGGGCCATCCAGACCAGCGGATAGATGAACAGCGTGGGGATGCCCAGCAGGTAGGCCTTCCAGTATTTCATCGTCGGGTGCCCCAGGATCGCGTCCAGCTCGTCCTGCAGCCCGCTCAGGGGCATATAGCACAGCAGGAAGAGGCCGGCGGTGAAGAAATCGACAAAGCCGATCCAGAAGCCGGGCCGGCGGGTATGCCTGAATCTCACGGCGGACGGCCGAAGCTCCGGGTCCATCGGCACCGCCTCCTTTCGTTTCGCGTATGCCCCCCGCGGGAGCGTGAATCCAGTATAGCATATCTGTCAATCGAACCTCAAGCGCCGCCCTGTGTTTGCATTCCGCGGCGGGTGTGGTATAATGCCGCTATAGGCGCGGAGAGCCCCGCGCCCGACCAAGTACCAGGAGGGATATTCATGATGAAAAGAATGCTGAGCATGCTGCTGGCGGTGCTGATGGCGCTGGCCCTGACCTGTCCCGTTGTGGCGGAGGAGGAGGATTTCGAGTCCTTCCCGCAGCCCGAGGGCGGAAAGAAGTTCGACACCACCTGGGCCGTGCAGAACACGGTGCTGAAGGTCGACTACGAGGAGGCGGGCTACCGCGTCTCCATCGTCAGCGACGAGCCCGAGGAGGGAAAGGGCACCGAGTACAGCTATAACTGCTTCTACGCCGAGGACCGCGACGCCCTGGTGTCCACCGACTCCTCCAAGCAGACCTTCACCTTCGATCCGGCCGACCCGGACAATCGCGTCTACGCCGACGCCGAGTACGACGACCCGGATGAGGAGGGCCAGGAGACCGTCTTCACCATCAACGAAAAGGGCCGCCTCCTCTGGCAGGACGGCCGCGGCAACGAGGGCCAGGATCTGGAGTTCGTCAACATCGGCCGCTTCGCCGGCGCCTGGAAGAACGCGGAGGGCGAGGAGACGGTCTACGCCGAGTTCACCTGGGACGGCCACGACGACCGCTTCTACTATGACGTGTTCCTGCAGCGCGGGGACACGGGCGCGGACACCTACGCCGTCTTCCACCTGACCGGCATCTACAACGAGGAGACCCGGAAGCTCGAGTGCACCGGCACCGCCGAGGTCCACACGAAGAACGAGCAGGGCGAGGACGTGATGACCGAGGACGGCGAGACCCACGAGGCCTTCTTCTCCCTGATGGAGAACGGCAGCATCCTCTTCGAGGCGGCCAACGGCATCGAGCTGGTGCCGGATTTCGACAACCAGGGCTGAGGAAAAGGAGAACCGCAATGAGCATATCGAAGGCGCTGTTGCAGAAATACGCGGAGCTGATCGTCCGCACCGGCGCGAATGTCCAGAAGGGCCAGGTCGTGCAGCTGGCCGTCTCGGTGGAGCAGCACGCGTTCGCCGCGCTCCTCATGGAGGAGTGCTATAAGGCCGGAGCGAAGAAGGTCAATGTGGACTGGAGCTACGACGTCCAGAGCCGGCTCAACTACCTCTGGGCCGATCAGGAGACCCTCTCCACCGTGCTCCCCTGGGAGGAGGCCAAGCTGAAGCAGGCGGTGGAGGATCTGCCCTGCCGCATCTTCATCGCCTCGGAGGACCCGGACGCCATGAACGGCATCGACCCGCAGAAGCTCTCCGCCGTGATGCAGCGCCGCGGCACCGTCATGAAGCCCTACCGCGACGCGATCGAGGGAAAGCACCAGTGGGTCATCGCCGCCTACCCCTCCGAGAAGTGGGCCAGGAAGTGCTTCCCCGGCGCGGAGAACGCCGTGGATCTCCTCTGGGACGCGATCCTGAAGACCGTGCGCGTCACCGAGGACGGCGACCCGGTGGAGGCCTGGCGGAAGCACACGGAGTTCATTGAACAGAAGGCCGCCTGGCTGAACGAGCAGGGCTTCGCCTCCCTGCGCTACCGCAGCGCCAACGGCACCGACTTCACCGTGGAGCTGATCCCCGGCGCGAAGTGGGAGGGCGCGGGCGCAATCAACGCGAACAACGGCGCCTTCTACATCCCCAACATGCCCACGGAGGAGATCTTCACCTCCCCGATCGCGGGAAAGTGCGAGGGCACCCTCGTGGCCGTGAAGCCTCTCTCCTGGAACAGCCAGCTCATCGAGGACTTCGCCATCACCTTCGAGCACGGGCGGGCCGTCTCCTGCCGCGCCGCGAAGGGGCAGGAGCTCCTCGAGCAGATGATCCGCATGGACAAGGGCGCCGCCATGCTCGGCGAGGTAGCCCTCGTGCCCAAGGAGAGTCCCGTGAACCAGTGCGGCTTCCTGTTCTACAAGACGCTCTTCGACGAGAACGCCTGCTGCCACTGCGCCCTCGGCATGGGCTTCAAGGAAGTCCTGCCCGACGGCGACAATCTGACCATGGCGCAAGCCCAGCAGCAGGGCATCAACGACTCGATCATCCACGTGGACTTCATGGTCGGCGCGGATGATCTCGACATCGACGGCATCCGCCCCGACGGCACCGCCGTGCCTGTCTTTCGGAACGGCACCTGGGCCTGAGCCGCCCCGCAGACCGCAACCTCTCAGGCGCGGGACCCCGCCCCTCACCGGCGAGCCTCCCGCGCCTTTTGTGCGCCCTTTTTCACGCCCCGCGGCATTGACTTTCCCCGGCGGAGGGGGTATGCTCTTGCTGTCAGCGGATAAAGCCGCAGGCCAGAGGGGTCCCTAACATGAATCAATCGAGGAACGCCATGTCATTCATTCAGCAAACCCTGAACTACATCTCCGCCTTCGGGCCGGGGTATACCCTCCGCCGCCTGGGGGAGAAAGTCTCGGAGCGGGTTTTCCGCCGGTGGGACCGGGCCTGGCGGGAGAGCTACGCCCCGCGGGAGGAGGAGCTCCAGCGCCAGCGCGGCGCCCAGCCGGCCTGCGGGCTGATCTCGGTCCTGATTCCGGTCTATCAGACGGAGCCGGCGCTGCTGTCGGCGCTGCTGGACTCCCTCGCCGCGCAGACGCTCGCGGACTGGGAGGCGGTGCTCGCCCTCGCCGGCGACCGGGCGGAGACCGCCGCGGCGCTGGAGAACTACGCGGCACGGGACGCCCGCTTCCGCGTGGTGCCCCTCCCCCGGAACGAGGGCATCTCCGGCAACACCAACCAGGCTCTCGCCGCCGCGCGGGGGGCGTGGGTCGTCCTCTGCGACCACGACGACACCCTGCCGCCGGACGCCCTCTGGCGCCTCGGCGAGGAGATCGCCCGGGGGCGCGCGGACGTCATCTACACCGACGAGGACAAGCTGACCCCGGACGGCAAGCGCCATACCGACCCGCACTTCAAGCCGGACTTCTCCCCGGACAATCTCCGCTCCGGGAACTATATCTGCCACCTGCTGGCCGCGAAAAAGAGCCTGGTGGAGGCCGCGGGCGGCCTGCGCCCCGGCTTCGACGGCTCCCAGGACCACGACCTGGTGCTCCGCCTCAGCGAGCGCACGGACGCCATCGTCCATCTGCCCTTCATCGGCTACCACTGGCGGACGCTGAACTCCTCCATGAGCCACCAGCACCTGGAGAAATGCCTGGACGCCGCCGCCCGCGCCACCCAGGAGCACATGGCGCGCATCGGCTGGCCGGGGCGCGTCACGGTGGAGAGCGGGCTCCTGCGCCTGCGCTACGAGCTGCGCCCCCTCTCCGGCGCGGTGTGGATCCTCGCGGCCGCCGAGGCCGACGGCGAGGCCGCACGCCGCTGCCTCGAGCCGGTCCTGCCGGCAGGGTTCCCGATCCGGGTGCGGGTCTTCGGGCGGGAGGAGGCGCGCGCCGCCGCCATGAACGCGGCCGCCGCCGAGAGCCGGGAGGAGCTGCTGCTCTTCGTGGACGCCTCCCTCCCCCTGTTCTCCCGGGGCTTCTGGGAGGAGCTGGCCATGTACGCCCAGCGGGAGGACGTGGGCATGGTCACCCCCATGCTCGTGGACACGCGGAGCCGCGTGACCCACGCGGGCTTCGCCGTGGGCGGGCCGCGGGGCGCGGTCTGCCGCAACCTGGGGTTGCCCGGGCGCGCCGCGGGCTGGCATCTGCTCAACCGCCAGAGCCACAACGTCGGGGCCGTCAGCGCCGCCTGCCTGATGGTGCGCCGCGCGGTCTGGGAGCCGCTGGACACCGATCTCCCCTGCCCCGCCGCCGTCATCGCCGCCTGCGCCCGCATGTCGGCCCGCGGCCTGCGCCATGTCTACACGCCCTGGGCCGTCGCCATGTGCGAGCGGGCGGACCTCCTGCTCACCCGCGAAGGCCTGCCCGAGGACGCCCGGACGCGCCTGCGGGCGCGGCTCGGGGACTGGGCCGACCCCTGCTGGAACCCCAATCTGAACTTGGACAAGGGCAATTTCACCTTCAGGAGGCAAAAGCCATGAACACACAGCTCATGCTGTCCCGGCTGGAGGCTCTGGCCGGACATATCGGTTTCTATCTCCGCGACACCGTCACCGGGGAGACCCTGCGCTTCCACGCCGATGAGCCGATCGTCGCCGCCAGCGTCATCAAGCTGACCGTCCTGGCGGAGGCCTTCCGCCGCCGGGAGGCGGGGCAGCTCGATTTCGCTGAGCCGGTCACCATCCGCCCGGAGGACAAGAAGCCCTCCTGCGGCGCCCTCACCTATCTGCACGACGGTCTAACCGTCACCGTGGGCGACCTGGCGGAGCTGATGATCATCCTCTCGGACAACACCGCCACCAACCTGCTGATCGACCGGCTGGGCACGGAGGCCATCAACCGCTTCTCCGCCGAGCTGGGCCTCTCGCCCGGGACCCAGTGCCGCCGCAAGCTCTTCATGCCCGAGCTCGCGGCCCGGGGGATCACCAACCATGTCACTGCCGATGACATCGGCCTCTGGCTCGAAAAGCTCCTGCGCGGGGGGATCGTCAGCCCGCAGGCCTCCGCCGAGATGCTGCAGATGCTGCGCGACCAGCGGCTCAACGGCAAGATGCCCTTCCACCTCGCGCCGCGCGGGATCCGCTGCGCCCACAAGACCGGCGAGGACTACTCCGACGGCATCACCCACGACGCGGGGATCATCTTCGCCGATCACCCCATCGTCTTTGTCTTCCTGGCCGAGGGCGCGTCGGTGCCCGAGGCGGAGCGCGCCCTGCAGGATCTGGCCCTGATGGCCGCCGAGGGCTGAGCACAGCAAAAGAGGACTCCGCGCGGAGTCCTCTTTTGTGGTGTCTTTCTTTATTTGTACAGCGCGGAGAGGGTCTGCTGGCCCGCCACGCCGTCGGCCCGCAGGCCGCTGTCCGTCTGGAAGTTCTTCACCGCGACGAAGGTCTCGAAGCTGTAGTAGCCGGTGACGATGCCGCCGTAGTAGCCCTTGTTCTTCAGGGCGGTCTGCAGGGTCTTCACCCGCTCGCCGCTGTCGCCGCGCTTGAGCTTGGCGTAGGTCTTCTGCACGCGGTAGATCTGCACGTCCGCGGCGTAGAGCTTCGCGCTGGTCGCGCCGCCCACCTTGCCGTCGGCCTTGATGCCGTTCAGCTGCTGGAAGAGCATGACCGCCTTCGCCGTCTGGCGGCCGTACTTGCCGTCGATCTTGCCCACGGGATAGCCCAGGGCCTGCAGGCGGCGCTGGATCTCCGCCACCGCCGCGCCGGACGCGCCGCGGCTGAGGGTCGAGGTGCCGCTCGGGGTCACGTCCACCTCGGAGGTGCCGATCAGGCGCTGGAGGGTGACAGGACCCGCGTTGCCGGCGGCGCTGACATTCAGGCCCGTCATCCGCTGGTAGTACTTCACCGCCGCGGCGGTCGCCTTGCCGTAGACGCCGTCCACGCGCAGATCCGCCCAGCCCTGGTTCACCAGGGCGGTCTGGAGCGCGCGCACCGCCGCGCCCCTGTCGCCGATCTTGAGGGTGTTCGCCGCGCAGGCGCTGCACACCAGGCTCATCGCCAGCAGCACAGTCAGTGTGGACACAAGCAGTTTTTTCATCGTAGATCCCTTCCCTTTTCCATGTATTCTTGACCGCCCTGCACCGGGACGGTGATATGCTTTTCGGATCCGCTCCCCGCGGAGCGAAAGGTCATTTGGCCTGCGCGCCCTCCGGCTCGCCGCCCAGCTTGGCGGCGATCAGGAAGCCCAGGGCGAAGGTCACGACGCTGACCAGCAGGATCGGCCAGCCCAGGCCCTTCTCGTAGATGCTGGTGTCCATCAGGATGGCCACCGGGGAGGCGACCACCATGCCGAGGATCGCGCAGTAGGTCCAGCCGCGCCACTTCTTCATCAGCACGGCGATCAGCTTCGCGATGGCGAAGATGCCCACCACGATGCCCAGCCCGAAGGGCACCAGGATCAGCGCCCCGTGTCCAACCGCCGCCCAGTCCCCAGCCTTCAGCCCGGAGAGGAAGCTAGTGAGAGTCTCGGTGACGATGGGCTCATAGTAACCGAGGGTCTTGAGGATCATCGAGCCGGAGACGCCCGGGATGACCATCGTGGAGGAGGCCACCGCGCCCAGCAGGAAATACTTCACAAGCGAGAGGAAGTCCGTGGAGAGCTCGGTCCGGTTGTTGCCCTCCACCGCCTTGAGCACCACCACCACCGCGAAGAACACCGCGAAGATGATGAAGCCCGGCACGCCGATCTTCTCCCCCTTCATCTGCTTGAGGATGATCGGGACCGAGCCCAGGATCATGCCGATGAAGAGAGTGTTGGTGGGCAGCGGATAGTTCCCGAAGAGGTACTTCAGCCCGAAGGCGCCCAGCGCGATGGCCAGCAGCATGCCGATCAGATACGGCAGCAGCGTCAGCACGCTCTTCTTGAAGGATTTGAACAGGTTGTTGATGCAGCCGATGAGGGTGTCGTAGATGCCCATGGAGACCATCATCGTGCCGCCGGAGACGCCGGGGATGATGTTCGCCAGGCCGATCACCGCGCCGCGCAGGATGTTCAGAATCATATTCAACGGGATTCAAACCTCGATTTCACGCATTTTGGCGGGCCGCGCTCCGTCGCTGAAAAGACCGCGTTCCCGCAGGAATATCATACCATCTGCCCGAAAGAGCGTCAAACCGAACCGTGAATGATTGATTGCGAATTGTTGAATACTTTGTGACGGATTTTTGACTTTCGGCGAATGATTGTAAATCTTGCCGAAATATGTTATGCTCCCACCGTACCCCGCCGCAATATTTATAGAAGAAGAAGGAATCGCCCATGTACACCGAAAAGTCCCCCGCCGCCATCCGCGCGGCCCTCGCGCCGATCCGCTGCTTCCTGCTGGACATGGACGGCACCTTTTACCTGGGCGACCGGCTGATCGAGGGCTCGCTGGATTTCCTGGCGGCGCTGGAAAAAACCGGGCGCACGGCCCGGTTCCTCACCAACAACTCCTCCAAATCCGCCTCGGTCTATGCCGAAAAGCTCGCCCGCATGGGGGTGGACGCCCGCTACCGGGACGTGATCTCCTCCGGCCACGCGGCGGCGCACTACTGCATGAAAGCCTTCCCGGGGAAGAAGTGCTTCCTCATGGGCACGCCCGCCCTGCGCGCGGAGCTGGCGGGTATGGGGCTGCAGCTGGACGACGAGCACCCGGACTATGTGCTGCTGGGCTTCGACACGACGCTGGCCTACGACCGGCTCTGCCGCCTGTGCGACCTGATCCGCGCCGGGCTCCCCTATATCGCCACCCACCCGGATTTCAACTGCCCCACCGAGACCGGCTTCATCCCGGATATCGGCGCGATGATGGCGCTGATCAAGGCCTCCACCGGCCGCGACGCGGACCTGATCCTCGGCAAACCCTACCGCGGCATCGTAGACGAGGCCTTGCTGCGCACCGGCTTCTCCCTGGGAGAGATGGCGATGGTGGGCGACCGGCTCTACACCGACGTGGCCACCGGCGTGAAGCACGGCATGACCGGCATCCTCGTCCTCTCCGGCGAGGCCACGATGGCCGACGTGGCGGTCTCCGACGTGCAGCCCGACCTGATCTTCAGCAAACTCAGTGACATGATCCCCTACCTCTGAGCCGGGCTTATCCCCGCCCCGCGAGGTACGTCCGGTCGTAGCGCAGATAGTTTCCCCCGGCGATGGCGGCGAGGGTCTCCTCGCCGTAGCCCCTGCGGCGCAGGGCGTCGAAGAGACGGCCGAGCTCCCCGGGGTGGCGCAGATCGCGCGGGGAGACCTCAATGCCGTCAAAGTCGGAGCCGAGACCCACGATCCGCTCCCCGCCCAGCTGGCAGATATGGTCGATATGCGCCGCGATGGTCTCCGTGTCCGCCGCTCCCCCGTCGTCGAGGAAGAAGGGGTAGAAGTTCACGCCTACATAGCCGCCCTTGCCGATCAGCGCGCGGAGCTGATCGTCGGTCAGATTCCGGGCGTGCCCGCAGAGCGCTTTGCAGCAGGAGTGGGAGGCCAGGGGCGGAATGTCCGTCTTTTCGAGAATATCCCAGAATCCGGCCTCGTTCAGGTGGCTCACGTCCACCCCCATGCCGAGGCGCTGCATCTCCCGCACGACCTCCAGGCCATAGGGCTTCAGGCCCCGTTCATCCCCGCTCTTGGCGCTGAAGCCAAGGGCGTTTTCGTTGTTCCAAAGGATCGCCGCCATCCGCACGCCCAGGGCCTTGTACGCCGCCACCGTCTCCAGCCCCGGCTCGAAGACCTCGCCGCCCTCCACCGAGAGCATGAAGCAGGGGCCGTCGGCGTTCGCCGCCTCCGCCGGGTCGAAGACCTGCCGGATGCCGGCGGCCTCCCACCGGGCCCGGGCCGCCAGCTCCGCCCGAACCGTGCCGGCCACGTCGCCCCGGTTCCCCTTTGGGCCCGTCCACAGGGCGAAGGTCTGCACCGTCACGCCGCCCGCCCGCAGGCGCTCCGGCGTGACCGCGGTCTGCCCCCAGTCCATCCCCCGGACGCCCATCGCCCAGAGGGTGTCGGAGTGGGTGTCGAGGATGAAGGCCGGATTCGGCGCCGCCGCTTGCTCCGTCATGGCTGAAGCTCCTCTCTTGCCGGTTTTCATCTGCCGTTCTTTTCAAAAACCGGCTTGTTTCAGACTTCCTGTCCCATCGAAGACAGGGTGATTTTCTTGTAGCTGTTGGCCTTGTCCTCCGGATGCGGCTCCAGGCCGATGATCGTGATGCTGCCCTGATCCGGCCCGTAGCACCAGAAGATTCTGCCTGCCCTGGGCGTGTTGTTCTCAAGATAGGATTCCCAGACCTTGAGGCCGTAGCGTGCGGTCAATGAGGTGATCTCATGGGAATGCAGCCCGGGATGGCGGGGATTTGAAGCTATCAAGGCCATCGCTTTGCCCATCTGCCTGCGCAGCTTCTCCTCTGCCTTGGACGCGGATCCGTCGCGGTGTTTTTTCTCCAGCCTGAACCATAGCTCTTCCATTTCCGGAACGCCCAGATGAATCTCAAACATCTTTTACGCCTCGAATTCAGACAGATCCACCGCGGGCGACACGTTCCCCTTTTTCATGTTTTCAACGGAACGGTCCATCATGCTCAGCGTGTTCGCGGATACTTCAAAAGGCGTCGCGAGCACTCTCGGCTCCAGCACGATCCGCTGGTCCGGGAACACGGAAACATGATAGTATTCATAGCCCGCTTCCCTCAGGGTCAGTCTCTTTTTGGAATCCAGCTTGGCGTTGTATTCCCGAATGGCGGTCTCCATGCTCATCCCTCCACAAATTCAAAAGTGGGATATCCCACTACAGATTATCAGAAATGGCCTGGTTTGTCAACCCGGCTGCGCATCAAAAGCATGCCTCCTGAAAGCTTCCACATGAGCCATAGACAAACCCCGCTTTTTTTGATACAATCTTCTTATCAAATCAGTCCATCATCCGCGCCGCGGCTGCGGCGGGAAGGAGTGTTTCCATGCTGAAAATCATCGAGAAATTCCCGGAGCTCAAGCCCTTCGCCTCCGACCTGAAGCTGCGTGACGACCGCTATCACGCCAAGCTCAAGCAGCTTCTGCCCAAGGGCGGCACGCTGAAAGACTTCGCCAACGCCCACCAGTACTACGGCTTCCACCATCTGCCGGATGGGTGGGTCTACCGGGAGTGGGCCCCCGGCGCGGACCAGGTCTACCTCACGGGCGAGTTCAACCAATGGCGCTGGACGGAGCAGCCGCTGACCAAGCTGGAAAACGGCAACTGGGAGCTGAAGCTGCCCGAGGGCGTCATCGGCCACGGCAGCAAGGTGATGACCATCGTCCGCAACGGCGACCGGCTCACCCAGCACCTCCCCCTCTACACCCGCCGGGCGACCCAGGACTGGGTCACCCAGTCCTGGTGCTGCGAGGTGCAGGACGACACGAAGACCTACCCCTGGACGGACGCGGGCTTCGCCCCGGAGGAGCCGCCGCTGATCTATGAGGCCCACGTCGGCATGGCCAGCGAGGACAGCCGCATCGCCACCTACCGGGAGTTCGCGGAGAACGTCCTCCCCCACGTGAAGGATCTGGGCTACAACACCGTGCAGCTCATGGCCATCATGGAGCACCCCTTCTACGGCTCCTTCGGCTACCAGGTCAGCAACTTCTTCGCCGTCTCCAGCCGCTACGGCTATCCGGAGGATCTGAAATACCTGATCGACACCGCCCACGGCATGGGCATCCGGGTCCTGCTGGACGTGGTGCACTCCCACGCGGTGGGCAACACCCTGGAGGGCATCAACCTCTTCGACGGCACGCCCTACCAGTTCTTCCACATGGGCGGAAGGGGTGACCACTCCGCCTGGGGCACCAAGTGCTTCAACTACGACAAGCCGGAGGTCATCCACTTCCTGCTCAGCAACCTGAAGTTCTACCTGGAGGAGTACCACTTCGACGGCTTCCGCTTCGACGGCGTCACCTCCATGCTCTACCTCGACCACGGCCTCGGAGCCAACTTCCGCCGCCTGGACGACTATTTCACCATGAACACGGACGTGGAGTCCGTCACCTATCTGCAGCTGGCCAACGACCTGATCCGGCAGGTCAAGCCCGACGCCATCACCGTGGCGGAGGATATGTCCGGCATGCCCGGCATGTGCGAGCCGGTCAAGGACGGCGGCATCGGCTTCGACTACCGCCTCGGCATGGGCATCCCGGACCTGTGGATCCGCCTGGCCAAGAACACCAGGGACGAGGACTGGAACCTCGGCGCGATCTGGACGGAGCTGGTCTTCCGCAACGCGCCCACCATCGCCTACGTCGAGAGCCACGACCAGGCCCTCGTGGGCGACAAGACCATGATCTTCCGCTTCGCCGACGCCGCGATGTACGACCAGATGAGCAAGGACTGCCACTCCCCGGTCATCGACCGCGCCATCGCGCTGCACAAGATGATCCGGCTGCTGACCATGAGCGCGGGCGGCAACGGCTATCTGACCTTCATGGGCAACGAATTCGGCCACCCGGAGTGGATCGACTTCCCGCGCCCCGGCAACGGCAACTCCTTCAAATACTGCCGCCGCCAGTGGTCGCTGATGACCAACCCGGATCTGAAGTACCAGTATCTGAACCGCTTCGACAAGGATATGATCTCCCTGGCGAAGGACTACCGCATCTTCAGCGAGGGCTGGCCGCATCTGGCCAAGGTCCACGAGGACGACCACATCCTGGCCTACGAGCGGGGCGGGGTGCTCTTCGTCTTCAACTTCTCCCCGGACCACAGCCAGGAGGGCTATCTCCTGCCCGTCAGCCGGGGCGAGGACTATCATCTGGTGCTCTCCACCGACGATCCGGCCTACGGCGGCTGGGGACAGGTGCAGCACGGCGACGCCAGCGCCTATGTCCCGGGCGAGGAGACCCCGCATGTGAAGGTCTACGTCCCCGCGCGCACGGCCATCGTGCTGGTGCCCAAGTCCATGCTGCGGGAGCCCGAAATCTGACAGCCGGACCTACTGGCTGTGAAAAACAGTATCTATTCAGCCGTGCAGCGAAACCTCTCCACCGCAAGCGGTCCCCCTCCCCTTTCAGGGGAGGCTTTGAGTCACTTTTAACCCCTGTCTCCCCTGAAATAACCATAAATAGTACAAAGTACTATTTAACACGATAAATGAAAATACTTCGTATTTTCACAGTAAAGGGGAGATGTCGCCGCAGCGACAGAGAGGTTTCAGGCGCAATGCCATGTGCGACTGTACTATTCACGGGATCAAACAGAACTTCGTACAATTTGTGGTTATCAGAGGGAATACGCCAATGAAACGAATCCACCTTATCGTGACCATCTGTCTCGCCCTGTGCCTGCTGCTGCCGGCCGCGGGCGCGGAGGAGAGGGCGAAGCCCGAGCAGGATATCCTGGTGCTCTTCACCAGCGACGTCCACTGCGGCGTGGATCAGAACTTCGGCTACGCCGGCCTGCAGGCGGTGCGCAACGCAGCCGCCGCGTCCGGCAAACAGGTGCTGCTGGTGGACAACGGCGACGCCATCCAGGGCGAGTCCATCGGCATCCTGAGCCAGGGGCAGATCAGCCTTGAGCTGATGAACGCCATGGGCTACGACGTGGCGATCCCCGGCAACCACGAGTTCGACTACGGCGTCAATCGCTTTTTAGAGCTGGCGGAGATGGCGGACTTCCCCTATATCTGCTGCAACTTCCGCAAGAACGGCGAGCTGTATTTCCCGCCCTACCTCGTGGTGGAGCGCGGCGGCGTCCGGATCGGCTTTGTCGGCGCCACCACCCCCTCCACCCTGACCTCCTCCAACCCCACCTACTTCCAGGATGAGAACGGCAACTATCTCTACGATTTCTGCCAGAGCGGCGACGGCGAGCGCTTCTACGCCGCGGTGCAGCAGGCCGTGGACGGCGCCCGGGCGGAGGGCGCGGACTATGTGATCCTGCTGGCCCATCTGGGCGACGAGGCCTCCTACTACCCCTACAGCTACGCGGACGTGCTGGCGCACACCACCGGCATCGACGCCCTGCTGGACGGCCACAGTCACGACACCAACAAGGCGGTCATGAAGAACCGGGATGGGCAGGACGTCGTCCGGCAGGCCTGCGGCACCAAGATGGCCTGCATCGGCTGGCTGCGGATCTCCGCGGCGGACGGCGCGGTGGATACCGGCCTGTACACCTGGAACAACAGCGTCTCCGTCCCCGACCTGCTGGGGCTCGACAACGAGATGGCCCGGGAGGTGCGGGCGCACACCGAGGCCGTCAACCGGGATCTCGCCGAGGTGATCGGCGTGACCCACGCGCCGCTGATGGTGGACGACCCGGTGGCCCGGGAGGAGAGCGGCCGGCCCATCCGCATCATCCGCCGGGCGGAGTCCAATCTGGGCGACCTGTGCACCGACGCCCTCCGCGCAGCCACCGGCGCGGACATCGGCCTGATGGGCGGCGGCAACATCCGCGTCGGCCTCCCCGCAGGGGAGCTGACGGTCCGCGATATCCTGAACGTCACGCCCTTCGGCAACCGTGTGGCGGTGCTGGAGGTGACCGGCCGGCAGCTGCTGGACGCCCTGGAGTGGGGCGCGCACAGCGTCCCGCTGGAGAGCGGCGGCTTCCTGCAGGTCTCCGGGGTGACCTACGAGATCCACACCTACCTCGAATCCTCCTGCACCCACGACGAATACGGCATGTTCACGGGGGTCGCCGGCGAGTACCGGGTGCGGAACGTGACGGTCGGCGGCGAGCCGCTGGACCTGGACAAAACCTATACCCTGGCCGGACAGGACTATACCCTCCTGCAGCACGGCGACGGCCTGACCGCCTTCGACGGCGCGCGGCTCATAGAGCTGACCCAGGAGCTGGACTATGAGCTGATCATCCGGTATATCCGGGAGAACCTGAGCGGCGTCGTGGGCGAGGCCTACGTCGCCCCCTACGGGCAGGAGCGCATCGTCGCCGTGCCGGAGCCGCCGGCCCCGCAGCCCTGATTCCTTGTCAAAAAATCAGGCTGGTTACACTGCCAGCCTGGTTTTTGATATGCTCGTGAGGATGGATCGCTTAGCCTAGCAGCATCCGGTCGTTGTCGAGCTCCTCGCCGGCGGCGGCGCGGAAGCGGTCCATCAGGTCCCGCAGCGTCAGCGAGGCCCGCTCCTCGCCCTTCACATCGTAGACGATGCGGCCGCCGTGCATCATGATGGTGCGGGTGCCCAGGGTCAGCGCCGCCTGCATGTTGTGGGTGATCATCAGGCAGGTGAGCCGCCGCTCCGCGACGATCCGCTCGGTCAGGGCCTGCACCTTCTCGGCGGTGGCGGGGTCCAGGGCGGCGGTGTGCTCGTCCAGCAGCAGCAGCTCCGGCCGGGCGATGGTCGCCATCAGCAGGGAGGCCGCCTGCCGCTGCCCGCCGGAGAGCTGCCCCATCCGGGTCTTCATCCGGTCCTCCAGGCCCAGGTTCAGCTCCGCGAGCAGCTCCCGGAAGTAGGCGCTGTCCCGGCGGTTCACCGCGAAAAAGGATTTGGACGCCCGGCGCGTGTAGGCCAGCGCCAGGTTCTCCTCGATGGTCATGTTGGGGGCGGTGCCCCGCAGCGGGTTCTGGTACAGGCAGCCGATCTTGTAGGCCCGCTCGAAGTCCCGCTGCCGGGTGATGTCCTCCTCCCCCAGCAGAATCCTTCCCCGGTCCAGCCTGAACTTGCCCAGGATGGCATTGAAGAGCGTGGACTTGCCCGCGCCGTTGGAGCCCAGCACGGTGATGAAGTCCCCGTCCTCCACCTCCAGGTTCACGTTGTCCAGCGCCAGCTTCTCGTTGGGGGTTCCCCGCTCGAAGGTTTTTTTCAGTCCGATCAGACGCAGTGAGCTCACGGGGCCTCCACCTCCTTCTCTGCCCGGCGCTCCCGGATGAGCCTGCGCACCAGGGGCAGACTCAGGGCGAGCACCACGATGGCCGCCGACAGGAGCTTCACCGCGTAGCTGGGCATCTCGATTTTATAGGCGATCTGCAGGATCAGCCGGTAGATCAGCGAGCCCGCCACCGCGGAGATGATGCCCAGGGTGACGCTGCGCCGCCCGAAGAATACCTGCCCGATGATGACCGAGGCCAGGCCCACCACCAGCATGCCGTTGCCGAAGTTCAGATCGGCGTACCGCTGCTGCTCGCACAGGAGCGCCCCGGAGAAGGCCACCAGCGCGTTGGAGATCATGATGCCACCCACCCGGGCCCGGTCCGCGTTGAT
The DNA here is from genome assembly GCA_947165425.1 of uncultured Clostridia bacterium. Classification (GTDB taxonomy): domain Bacteria; phylum Bacillota; class Clostridia; order Christensenellales; family Aristaeellaceae; genus RUG11272. The sequence continues at coordinate 11,626 of CAMVAJ010000019.1, read as the reverse complement.
GGAGGAGGAACGGACCATCTCCTCATTGTCGCCGGTGGCGCGGATGGCCATGCCGGGGCGGGTGTAGAAGAAGACGGCAAGCAGGGCCGCCAGCGCCGCCACGATGAGCGCCGTGAGAATCAGCACCGAGAGGTTGTTGTCGAACTTCCGGTCGCCGGACAGGGCCACCATCAGCGCGCGGAAGCGCTTGTACATGGTGTCGCTGGCCACCTGCATCTCCACGCCGTTGGCGTTGACGCTGGCCCGCTGGAGATAGAGGTTGGACTGGCCGCCCAGGATGACGTAGTTGATAGTGTACAGGCCCGTCATGGTCAGGATGCCGGACAGGATCGGGTTGATCCGCAGCTTCGTTTGCAGAAGGCCGGTCGCCAGCCCTGCCAGCGCCCCCGCCGCCATACCGCACAGCAGCGCCAGATAGGGGTATCCCGCGATGGTCACCACCGCGCAGACGCACATGCCCACCACAAAGCTGCCGTCGATGGTCAGATCGGGCGTATTGAGAACCCGGAAGGCGATCAGCACCCCCAGGGCCATGGGGGCGTAGATCATGCCCTGGCTCAGGGCGGACAGGATCAGGCCGGCTGTGTTCATCGCTATCCCTCGCAAAGGCCCGGGCGGGGCTTACGCCCCGCCCGGAATCCATTTTGATGATGATCAATTGTACTCCGTATAGTTGATGGCTGTTACTTGCCGAAATGGCTGGTGCCGTCGGCCTCCACCAGGACGTTGTAGCTGGCCAGCACATCCTCCCCCAGGGTCAGGCCGATCCGCCCGGCGGCCTGGAGGTTCACGAACTTGGCGTACTCCGACAGGGTCTCGTAGGGGATATCCTGGGGCTGCTCGCCCGCCGCGATCCGCAGCACCAGCTGCGCCACCTGCCGGCCCAGCTGCACGTAGTCCACGCCGATGGTGGCGAAGCCGCCGTCGGCCACCATGGAGTCCGCCCCGCAGTAGACCGGGATGCCGTACTCATAGGCGATATCGATATAGGTGGACATCGCGGAGGCGATGGAGTTGTCGTTGCCGGTGTAGAGGGCGTCCACATCCTTGGAGATCAGGGTCTCCACCGCCGTCTGCAGCTCGGAGAGATCCGCGATGGACACCTCCTCGTAGGGGATGCCGTTGGCGTCGCAGTAGGCCTCCGCCGCGCGGATGGTGGAGACGGAGTTGACCTCGCTGGAGGTGTAGACGAAGCCGATCTTCTTGTAGTCCGGCTGGCAGTCGGTGATGAGCTTGACGATCTCCGCCGCCGGGATGTTGTTGGAGACGCCGGTGATGAAGGCCGCGTCGTCCGCCGTCAGGCCCGCCGCCACCGGGTCGGACACCGCCGCGAAAACCACAGGCACGTCCCCGTCGGCAAAGATGTTCTTCGCGCTCTGGGCCGTGTTGGTGGCGATGGGCACCAGGATGTCCACGCCCTCCTGCCGCAGGTTCTCCAGGATGGTGGTCAGCGCGGGGCCGTCGCCCTCGGCGTTGCGGGTGATCAGCTCCACCTCCACCTCGCTCCCCTCGAGCTCGGCGATGATGGTGTCGCGGATCTGGTTCAGGGAGGTATGGGTCAGAGGCTGTACAATGGCCACGCGAATGGGATCCGCCAGCGCGGAAGCCGCCAGGAGCGTCATCACCAGGATCAGGGCGATCAGGGATAGAAGCTGCTTCTTCATGGATGGAGCCTCCTTTATTATATCATTCTGGTTCAGAAGCCGGCCGCCAGCTCCTCCGCCAGCGCCGTATGTCTGCGCAGCACCTCCGCCGAGGCGTCCAGGGCTTCCCGCTCGGGCGCGGTCAGCGGCAGGGTGACGATCCGCTCGACGCCGCCCCGGCCCACCACGCAGGGCACGCCGCAGGCGAAGCCGTGATAGCCGTACTCCCCCTCCAGCCGTACCGAGAGGGGCAGGATTTCCTTCGTGTCGTTCAGGACCGCCCGGGCCAGCCAGGCGGTCGCCTGGCCGATGCCGAACTCGGTCGATCCCTTGCCGTTGATGATGTCCATGCCGATACCGTGGGTCCGCGCCAGCGCCTCGGCCGGGTCGAAGCCGGGGACCTCCCCGGCCGGCTTCCCGGCGACGCGCAGGGCGGAGAAGGGGATCATCGAGGAGTCCCCGTGCTCCCCCAGCACCCAGGCCTGAATATCCCGGCGGGGCGTCCCGGTCTGCTCGGAGAGCACGCGGGTCAGCCGGGCGGTATCCAGCAGGGTTCCCGTGCCGAAGACCCGCCATCGCTCCTTGCCCAGCTCCCGGCGGAGCCGCTCCGCGATGATGTCGCAGGGGTTGGTGATGCTGATCACCAGGCCGCCGAGCTCGATCCCCCGCAGCTGCTCCGCCAGGGTGTGCACCATGCGCACCGAGTCGCCCAGCAGGTCCAGCCGGGTCTGGCCTGGCTCCCTGGGCTTGCCGATGGCCACGACGGTGATGTCCGCGTCCGCGCAGTCGGCGTAGTCCCCGGCCCGGACCCGCACCGCCGAGGGCGGAAAGGTCAGGGCGTCTGCCACGTCCATGGTCTGGGCCGCCGCCTTACCCGGGATGCAGTCCACCAGGACAATCTCCCCGCAGACCGCCCCGGCGGCCAGCGCGCGGGCCACGTGGGAGCCCACATGCCCGGCCCCGAGGATGACGATCTTATGGCCCATGGACACCGCTCCTTTGTCATACAGGAAGAGTCATCGCGCAGGCTTCAGCTCAGCAGCATGCGGTCGTTGTTCAGCTCCCGGCCCGCCGCCGTGCGGAAGCGGTCTGTCAGATCCCGGATGGTCAGGCTCTTCCGCTCCTCGCCCTCCACGTCATAGATCACCCTGCCCTGGTGCATCATGATGGTCCGGTTCCCCAGCTCGAGGGCGGACTGCATGTTGTGGGTGATCATCAGGCAGGTGAGGTGATCCTGCGCCACGATCTGCCGGGTCAGGGTCAGCACCTTCTCCGCCGTCCCCGGATCCAGGGCCGCCGTGTGCTCGTCCAGCAGCAGCACCTTGGGCGGGCGGTAGGTGGCCATCAGCAGGGTGAGCGCCTGCCGCTGCCCGCCCGAGAGCAGGCCCACCGGCTGCCGCATCCGGTCCTCCAGCCCCATGCCCAGCAGGGCCAGCCGGTCGCGGAAGGCTCGCCGGTCCGCCCGGCCCACCCGGCCGAGCCAGCCCCGGCCGCCCGAAGCCAGCGCCAGGTTCTCCTCGATGCTCATGTCCGGAGCGCTGCCGCGCATGGGATCCTGGAACAGCCGTCCGATCACCCTGGCCCGCCTGTGCTCAGGCACCATGGTGATGTCCTCCCCGTCCAGCAGGATGTTGCCCACGTCGGTGAAGAAGCTCCCACAGATGGCGTTGAACAGCGTCGATTTCCCGGCTCCGTTGGCCCCGATGATGGAGATGAAGTCCCCGTCCCGCACCTCCAGGGAGAGGTGGTCCAGCGCCAGCTTGGCGTCGGCGGTGCCGGGGTTGAAGGTCTTGGTCAGGTCGTGCAGCTCAAGCATGGAACCGCCCCCTCTCCCGGCGGGCCGCCATGCGGCGGCGCAGGAGCTTCCCCTGGGCCACCAGATAGGGCCCGGAGATGGCCAGCACCACGATGGCGGAGGACACCGCCTTGAGCATGAAGGCCGGCATGTTCATCCGCAGGGCGATGGCGTAGACCATGCGGAAGATGAAGGCGCCCAGCACGCACCCCAGCGCCCGCACCGGGATGGAGCGCCGCGCGGTGAAGATGCCGCCGATCAGCAGGGAGGCCAGGGCCACCGTCAGCATGCCGGAGCCGATGTTGATGTCAAAGCTTTTCTGCTGCTGGGCCATCAGGCAGCCCGACAGCGCCGTGAAGCTGTTGGAGATACACAGGCCCACCGTGGTGGTGAAGGCCGGGTTGATGGAGGAGGAGCGCACCATGTCCGCGTTGGAGCCGGTGGCGTGGATCGCCAGGCCCAGCCTCGTCTTCAGGAAGAAGGACAGGAACAGGATCACCAGCAGCGCCGCCAGCGCCAGCACCAGAAGCTTGGAGTAGGCGCCCAAGGGCGTGTCCTTCAGCAGATCCTTGGCCATGCTGAAGACCGTGGGGATCTTGTTCAGGTTCAGCTGGGCCTTGTTGCCAGAGATGGCCATGTTCACGGAGTACAGGCCCGTGTTCACCACGATGCCCGCCAGCAGACTCTGGACGCCCATGCGCGTCTGCAGCACGGCGGTCACCAGGCCCGAGAGCATGCCCGCGCCCATGGCCGCGGGGATGGACAGCCAGGGGTGGCCGGAGAGGGCCACCACCGCCCCCACCACCGCGCCCAGGGTATAGCAGCCGTCGGTGGACAGGTCGCAGACGTTGAGCATGGAGTAGCTCAGGAACAGGGCCAGCACCGTCAGGCTGGCCACCAGACCCAGCTCCAGGGAGGTCTGGCTCATGGAGAGGATGTCGGTCAGGGACATGGAAGATGGCTCCTTTGGAGATGATTTCGCCGGGAAGGCGCCCCGGCTTGCCGCCAGGGCGATTTTATGCTCTTACTGCGCCAGATCGCCGAAGCTCTCAGCCGTGGTGATCGGCTGCACCTTCGTGCAGAAAGGCGCGAAGAGGGCGGCCACGTCGTCGTAGTTCAGGCCGATCAGCTCCGCCGTCTCGGTGTTGATGGTGGCGGTGCCGTTGTCAAAGGTCTTCACAGGCGTCTGGGCGGGGTCCGCGCCGCCCACCACCGCGTCGATGACCATTTTGCCCGTCTCGTAGCCGAGATTGGCGTAGTCCACGCCGTAGCCCGCGAAAGCGCCGTTCAGGGCGAAGGAGTCCGCGCCGGCGAAGTGCGGGATGCCCGCCACCGCCAGGGCCTCGTAGATGGAGAGCTCCGCGGTCATGATCGTGTTGTCGGAGGGGGTGAAGACCGCGTCGCACTTGTCCGTGACGATGGCGTCCACCGCCAGCTGCACCTCCGCGGTGGTGGTGCCGTTATACTCGGCGTAGGCCACGCCCTTCTCGTCCAGGTAGGCCTTCGCGGCGGCGATGGGGGTGGTGGAGGCGTCCTGGCCCATGTCGTAGAGCAGCGCGATCTTGGCGGCCTCGGGCTTCAGGGCGAAGATCAGGTTCATCATGGCGTTGGTGTCCAGGAAGTCGGAGGTGCCGGTCAGGTTCGCGCCGGGGGCTTCCAGGCTCTCCACCAGGCCCGCGGCCAGCGGGTCGGACACAGCGGAGAAGATCACCGGGATGCCATTCTCCTCGGTCATGCCCTGCATGGTCACCGCCACAGGGGTGGCCACGCCCACCATGGCGTCCACCTTCTCGGCAATGAACTTCTCGATGATCTGGGTCATCACGGCGGCGTCCGCGTTGCAGTTGTCGTAGAGAATCTCGAACTTCACGTTGTTCTCGGCTTCATAGTCCGCCAGCGCGGCCCGGATGTTCTCGACGATCTGGTTCAGGGACGCGTCGTCCACGAAGTTGCAGATGCCGATCTTGTAGGTCTTGGTCTCCCCCTCGGCGGAGGCGGCGCAGAAGGTCAGGGTCAGGGACAGGGCCAGGATCAGGGCTGCGAGCTTCTTCAGGGTGTTCTTCATGGGGATGCCTTCCTTTCTTTTTCGGTCTGCGGTGCGGAGGATTCCGCCCGCGGGTGGGACCGGCCGGCGTCCCCGCTCATGGGAACGAAAAACGCCTCAACCGGCTTCTGTTGCCGGCTGAGGCGGAATCATTTCATACTGATTTCCGTGGTGCCACTCAGCTTCGCCCCTGCTGCGCAGGGAGCGCACTCTGCCGCGTACCCATGATACGCGCCGCCTGGATAACGGGTGCGGTATCCCGTTTTCCCCTACTCCGCGCTGGTCTTCCGCCAGCGCCTTTCGGAGAAACCCTCTGGAGGCCATTCACTCGACCCGCACGCGCCGCCGTCCCACTCTCAGCGACTCCCTTTGCCGTGCTGCGGAGGAGCTACTCCTCTCCATCAACGGTTTCCTATGAACTTGGCGCAAGCTTACACCGAAAGAGCGAATTTGTCAAGGGTCGGAATTGTATTTGCATTGTATTTTGCCGACCAGATCGGACAAAGGGCCTTGCGTCGCCTTATCATCCGGATTTGAAAAATATTTACTATCTTTGACTTTTACTATTGACTTTCTTTGACCTTTATGCTATATTGATCCTGCGGTCAGGAGACCGCACCAAGATCAAGAATCGACAGCAAGGCTGTTTAAGGAGGCTATGAAAAATGTTTGAGACCTTATATCCGATCACTTCCTTCCGTCGTCCCCTCTTCCCCTCCCTGTTTGACGACCGCTTCTTCCGCGCCTTCACCGAGCCCGCTTCCCAGGATATCCGCGTGGACGTGAAGGAGAGCGAGAAGGACTACACCCTGCTGGCCGAGCTCCCCGGCGTCAAGCCCGAGGACATCCACCTCAGCGCGGAGAACGACGTGCTGACCGTGGAGGCCAACGTCAACACCGAGCGCCACGAGGAGCGCGACCACTACGTCTTCACCGAGCGCCGCAGCGGCCGCGTCAGCCGCAGCTTCTCCCTCGAGGGCGTGGACCAGAAGAACATCCGCGCCGCCTATGAGAACGGCATCCTGCGCGTGACGCTGCCGAAGCTGACCCCCGAACCCAAGCCCGGCGCCCGCGCCATCGCGATCGAGGGCATCACCCCCGCCGAGAATGCGGCCCAGCCTGTCGTGAATGGGAACAACGCGCAGGCGTAAACCCTTCTTCCCCTTCCTGTCAAAACACCGCCCGGCTTTCGCCGGACGGTGTTTTTTGGAAACTCAATGAACTAAGTCAGATAATTAACAAACTCTTTCGGAGAATAAACACTGACTGGTGAATGCTTATAGTGCGCTGGGTTTCTGGTGATAATAGCGTCAACTTGCGCACGGACTGCGGTCTCAATCATGATTGCATCCTCGTAATCCCCGTTTTCATTGGCGAGCGCGTTCTGGCAGTCAGCAGCAAGCGTATCAATCAGTTCAAAAAGCGCATACAGCTTGATCATGATTTGCCGCGCTTTAACGTCCACATGATCTTGTCCGGCAAACTGTCTGCGGGTGAAATAGTAGATATCGGCGGCTTCTTTTGCGGTGATACAAGCGGCTATTCTGCCATCGGCGGCAGCATAAAATATTTTTTGCCCATCGGCAAACCAGGGCTCTCGCCGCTGCAAAACATCCACAATCACATTTGTGTCAAGCAGAACCCTCATCCCTCAAACGTCCTCTCAGCTCTGGCTTCCTCCAGCGTCGTCGTTTGCGGTAAAACACCGAAAAGAGATTCAGCAACCTCAACACGGTTCTGAAAAGGATTGGTCAGTTTTGCAACCGTTTTGCCATACTGCGTGATCAGGATATCTTCTGTGGAAGCCAGCAGCAGATATTTCCCAAGATTTGCTTTCAGTTCTGTGGCGGTGATTGACATTGGATATCCCTCCTTTCTGTCCTATATACATTGTATTACAATCGAACGATAATGTCAAGAAAATCGTCCAAACAGATTGAAAAATCGCACAAAAAATCCCTCCCGTACCATTTGAAATGGGGCGGCAGGGGCATTTCTTTTCCGGGAAAGGAATCAGAATCTTCTGCTTCCGGACTGGGTTTCGTCCATGATATCCCGGATATGCAAACCGTGATCATCCGCGTATCGCATACGATAGTGGTAATAGAGATCCCTGATATGATAGAGGCTGTCGCCCTCCGGGTTCCCGTAGCTTGTGGCCAGCTCGCCGAAATCTGGGAAAGCCGCGTAGTAGCGCTCGTCCATCTCCTCAATTTCGCGGACGACTGACAGCGCGCTCCGCTGTTCGTACACTTCCATATTGTCGGGCCGGAGGGAGATCAGGATATGCCGATGCTTTTCCTGCACCGGATCCTGCGTTTCCAGCCACTCGGCTTCCGTCCGGTAGATGCTTTGGTTCAGCAGGCTGCGGGATTCCGGGGCCAGCTTTTTCAGGTCCTCACGCCGGAGGCGCACGCCGCGCAGCAGTTTCCCGCGGCCCTCCTCATTCGGAACAAACAGCATGATCTGTTCGCTCCCGGCTTTGCGCATCCTGTCGATCAGCTTATCGGCCTGCGCGGCGTTTTCGGCTGTCAGCGGAATGCGGGTTGTGAACGGAATGCCAGCTTCCTTCGCGGCGTGCATCATCCGGCCGATCAGGTCAAAGTCGCCCTTTCTTCCCGCGAAGAGATCATGGTAAGCCGGGAGTCCGTACACGGTGAAATTCAAAAGGAGAACGCCCTCCGCGCGCAGCATTTCCATCAGGCCGCGGCACGCTGCGCCGTCCCGCATCCGCATGCCGTCACCCTGCAGGAAAGAGGCTGTCGGGCTTCCCAGCCGCCGGAGCGTGCGGAGGGCCTCCCTCAGGTTCGGGTGATCCATCGAATACCCGAATGAAAAACTGCTGTTGATCTCCGGCCGCTGGTCCTTCAGTTCGCGCAGGAAGCGCTCCGCGGTTTGGACGCTGCGCTCCCACCCGGCGCCCGTAACAGCATGATCCCACGACAAAAGGCAGTACCGGCAGTGGTTGAAGCACGGCACACACAGACTCTGGATCAGGACGGATTTGGTTTGTACGGCGCGGTCCATCAAAGCCTCCGTTCATTCCACCGAGGGAAAATCCCCTCCCGTTTCCGGGAGGGGACGTTTGATTGATTCCGAGGATTGGATTACTCCTGGGCCGCCAGCTTCTTGTAGGATTCGAGGCGCTCCTTGGCGTCCTCCTCCTGCTGCGCGAACAGGGTCGCGGCGGCATCCGGGAACTGCTGGGCCAGGGAGGTGTAGCGAACCTCGCCCTTGAGGAACTCCTGGTAATCGCCGGTGGGATCCTTGGAGTCCACAGTCATCGGGTTCTTGCCCTGGGCAGCCAGCTCGGGGTTGTAGCGGTAGCACTGCCAGTAGCCGCACTCCACGGCCTTCTTGATCTCGGCCTGAGCCTTGCCCATGCCGCCCTTGGCGCGCAGGCCATGGTTGATGCAGGGCGCGTAGGCGATGATCAGGGACGGGCCGTGATAGGCCTCAGCCTCGAGCATGGCCTTGATGACCTGCGCGGGGTTGCTCATGGCGACCTGCGCCACGTACACATAGCCATAGCTGATGGCCATCATGCCCAGATCCTTCTTCTTGGTGCGCTTGCCGGCGGCGGCGAACTTCGCCACGGAGCCGGTGGGCGTCGCCTTGGAGGCCTGGCCGCCGGTGTTGGAGTAAACCTCGGTGTCGAGGACGAGGATGTTGACGTCCTGGTTCTGGGCCAGCACGTGATCCACGCCGCCGTAGCCGATGTCATAGGCCCAGCCGTCGCCGCCGAAGATCCAGATGGACTTCTTGGTCAGCAGGTCCTTGTTGTCCAGGATGTACTTGCGGAACTCGCCGCCGCAGGTCTTGGGCTCGAGCGCGGCCACCAGCTTCTCGCCGGCCTTGCGGCTGCCCTCGGCGTCGTCCATGTTCTCCAGCCACTCCTTGGCGGCGGAGACCACGTCCTCCTCCTTGCCGACCTCGGTGACCTTGCGGATCACATCGGCCAGCTTGGCGCGGCGCTGGGACACGGCCAGGTTCATGCCGAAGCCGAACTCGGCGTTGTCCTCGAACAGGGAGTTGGACCAGGCGGGGCCGTGGCCCTTCTCATTGACGGTGTAGGGGCAGGTCGGGGCGGAACCGCCATAGATGGAGGAGCAGCCCGTCGCGTTGGCGATGATCATGCGGTCGCCGAAGAGCTGGGTCACCAGCTTGACATAGGGGGTCTCGCCGCAGCCCGCGCAGGCGCCGGAGAATTCGAACAGGGGCTTGAGGGCCTGGCTGTTCTTCACGGTGCCCTTGTTGGTGATCTTGTCGGCCACCTCCGGCACGGTCATGGCATACTCCCAGTTGGCTTCCTGGCCGCGCTGGGTGTCAAGCGGCTTGAGGACCAGGGCTTCCTTGCCCTCCTTGCCCTTGAGCGGGCAGACGTCGACGCAGTTGCCGCAGCCGGTGCAGTCCAGCGGGCTGATCTGCATGCGGTACTTCATGCCCTTGAACTCCGCGCCGGTGGCGGGCTTGGTCTCGAAGGCAGCGGGGGTTTCCACGTCGCCGGCCACGTAGATCGGACGGATCGCGGCGTGCGGGCAGACGATGGCGCAGGTGCCGCACTGGATGCAGTTGGCAATCTGCCACTCGGGGACGGCCACGGCGATGCCGCGCTTCTCGAACTTGGTGGTGCCGGTGGGCACAATGCCACGCGGATCCATCATGGACACAGGCAGGCTGTTGCCCTCCTGCTTCAGGACGGGCTCCACGAAGGTGTTGAAGTACTCCGTCGCGCCGGCAACCTTCACCGGGACCGCGCCCTCGGTGGTGGTGGCCCAGGACTCGGGGATCTTCACCTCGACCAGGCCCTCCAGGGCGGCGTCGATGGCGGCGAAGTTCATGTTGACCACGTCCTGGCCCTTCTTGCCGTAGGAGGCGACGACCTTTTCCTTCATGTACTTGTCGGCGTCCTCATAGGGGATGATGTTGGCCAGCTTGAAGAAGGCCGCCTGCATGGTGGTGTTGGTGCGGCCGCGCATGCCGACCTTGATCGCCAGGTCGATGGCGTTGATGATGTAGAACTTGGCGTGCTTCTTGGCCAGCTGGTTCTTCATCTTCGCGGGCAGGCGCTCGTCCAGCTCCTCGGGGGTCCACTGGCAGTTCAGCAGGAAGGTGCCGCCGTCGCGCAGATCCTTGACCATGTCGTACATGGTGACATAGGCGGGGTTGGAGCAGGCGATGAAGTCGGCCACGTCGATCAGATAGGGGCTCTGGATCGGGGTGTCGCCGAAACGCAGGTGGGACACGGTCAGACCGCCGGACTTCTTGGAGTCATAGAAGAAGTAGGCCTGCGCGTACTTCTCGGTGTGGTCACCGATGATCTTGATGGAGTTCTTGTTGGCGCCCACGGTGCCGTCGGAGCCCAGGCCGTAGAACATGCAGGCAGCGGTGCCGGCAGGCGCGGCGGCGAAGGTCTCGCCCAGGGGCAGGGAGGAGTTGGTCACGTCGTCCACGATGCCGACGGTGAAGTGGTTCTTCATCTCGCCGTCCAGGTTGTCGAAGACCGCCTTGACCATGGTGGGGGTGAACTCCTTGGAGCCCAGGCCGAAGCGGCCGCCAACCACCTTGATGTCGGCGCGGCCCGCCTCAAGCAGCGCGGCGCACACGTCCAGATAGAGCGGCTCGCCCAGGGAGCCGGACTCCTTGGTGCGGTCGAGCACGGCGATCTTCTTGACGGTGGCGGGGATCTCCTTCATCATGTACTCGACGGAGAAGGGGCGATAGAGGTGAACCTTCAACACGCCAACCTTCTGGCCCATCTCATTGAGCTTGTTGACAGTCTCGTGGATCACGTCGCAGCCGGAGCCCATGCAGACGATCAGCTTGTCCGCGTCGGGCGCGCCCTCATACTGGAAGGGGCGGTAGCTGCGGCCCAGGACCTTCGCCACGTCGTCCATGACCTCGGCCACGATGCCGGGAACGGCCTGATAGAACTTGTTGGCAGCCTCGCGGCCCTGGAAGTAGATGTCGGAGTTCTGGGCGGTGCCGGCCTGGTGGGGATGCTCGGGATTCAGCGCGCGGGCGCGGAACTCCTCGATCTTGTCCCACGGCACGAGGGACTTCAGCTCGGCGTAGTCATCCTTGGGGCTGATGGCGTCGATCTTCTGGATCTCGTGGGAGGTGCGGAAGCCGTCGAAGAAGTGC
>CAMVAJ010000018.1 GCA_947165425.1 uncultured Clostridia bacterium | reverse complement strand
CCGATCACCACGGTCTCGGGCCGCTTGCCGTCGTTGTTGCTGTTGTCGTCCCAGACCTTCTTCACGGTGACTTCGGTCTCATCCGGCTTGTGCGTGTTAATGATCTCATACCCGTTGATTTCGGTGGTGTATTCCTCCACCACTTCCTCGGTCACGGTATAGACGATCTCAACGCCTTCGGCCTTGTACTTCGGCAGCTTCTCGAAGGTGTAAGCCCAGTTGCCCTTGTCATCCGGTTCGATGACCTGGCTCTTGATCTTGTTACCATCCGCCAGCAGGTTCACGGTGATGCTCGCAGGACGCTTGCCGTCCTGGTCGTCCGCGTCGTCCCAGTTCTTCTCGACCGTGACCTTTGTCTCCTCGGGCGTGTGCGTGTTCGTCAGGCTGATCGTCCAGCTGTTGGTCTCCGGATCGTTCAGCGTGTCGCTCGTCTTTTCCGCCTTCAGCGTGTAGCCGTCAACCGCGTACTCCGTATAGCTGTAGGTAATCGCGTTCCCGTCAGCGTACTTCGGCAGCTTCTCTACCTTCGCGCTGTAGTTATCGCTCTTCTCCAGCCGCACGGTCTGCAGGAACTTGCCGTTCGCCATCAGCTTCACATCGACATGGTCCGGACGGATGCCATCCTGGTCGTTATTGTCGTCCCATGCCTTCGTGATGCTGATCTCAACGAGCTCGGGCGTGTAGCTGTTCGTGACGGTGTAGCCATCGATGCTGACTTCATACACAGCGCCATTCAGCGTGATGGTCGTCTTGCCTGCCTCGCTGGTGCTTGTTCCCTGCTCAGCAACAGTATAGGTGACTTCAACACCCTCCTGCTTCACCGGCAGACCAGTCCACTCAACCTCGGACTCGTCACTGGCCAGAACCTTGATCGTCTTTGTCCTCTCATAACCGTCGATGGCCACCGTCTCCTCGGGTTCACCCACGGTGTACTTACCAGTCAGCACAAGCGTCACCGCTGAGCGCTTGCCATCCTGGTTGTTGTTGTCGTCCCAGACCTTCTTGGCCTTGACCTCGGTGGTCTCGGGCGTGTGCTTGTTCTTGATCTCCCAGACGCCGTCTTTGTTCTTGGTCGGCTCGCCAACCTGCTTATAGTACAGGTTCAGCGCCACGTCCATATACTCCTTGACGTTATAGTAGATCGGAGTGCTGACGCCGTTCACAACCTTGTTCTCGTCCAGGTTGGTGAAGGTATAGCTCCAGGGCTGTTTGATGGTCTCATCCACGTCGCTCTCAGTCAGCTTCTTCTCCGCCACCGGCACGTCGTCGGCGTAGAGGATGACCGTGATCTCGGTGGGACGGACGCCGTCCTGGTTGTTGTTGTCGTCCCAGAGCTTGATGACCGGAACGCTGGTCTTCTTGGGCTCGTAGCTGTTGGTGATGGTCGTGACGCCCACGCCCGGAGTCACCTCGACGGTGTACTCATAGGTCTTGGCCGCTTCGCCCTCGCCCTTGGTCACTGTCAGCTGGCCGTTTTCGGCGCCAACCTCGGTCACCTCATAGGTGTAGGTCGTCGTGCCGTCCACCTTGACCAGGTTGTCCCACTTGTACTGCCAGTCATGTGCAGCATCAAGCGCAACGGGCTCGCCCTCGGCGGTCTTGTTGTTGCCATTCACCTTCCACAGCTGCATCGACACGCTGTCGGGACGGCTGCCGTCCTGGTTGTCGTGATCCTTCCAGACCTTGACGACGGTCAGGCTGGTGGTGTCGCTGTTCTTGGTGTTGGTCAGGGTCGTGACCACCACGCCCTCGTAGGTCTTGGCCGTCTCGCCCTCGCCCACCGTGACGTCCTTGGTTTCTGTCTTGGTGTTCGGCTCATAGCCGTCGGGCAGGTTGGTCTCGTCCCAGATGTAGACGATCATGTCGCCGTTGGCGTCGTAGACCGGCAGGTTCTCGATCACGTCGCTGGTCCAGCTGTTCGACTCCGTCAGGGTGACGGTCTGCTTGGTCGTGCCATTGGCCTTCAGATCGACCTTCAGCTCGAAGCCTTCCGCCGGATCACCATTCTTCCACACCTTGATGACCTGTGCCTTGGTGGTCTCCTCGGTGTAGGTGTTGGTGACGGCAACCTCAGCTTCCTTGTTCTTCTCGACATCAGCGGAGATCTTATTCTCGGTTGTCGTGGTTATGTTCTTGTAGGTATAAGTCGTGGTACGCTTGAAGCCCTTTACATCGATGGCGGTCACATTCTCCGTCACGGTGTAGGTGCCGATGGGCAGGTTCCTCCAGGTCACGGCCTCAGTGGCGCCGTCCTTGATGACAACCCACTGATCCTTCACGGTGACCTCCGCGCCGTTGGTGGCGTAGAACTTGCCATCCTTGCTGACAGACACCTCGAAGACCATGTCCTTGATGTCACTGGCCTTCGCCGCGTTGGCAGGCACAACCGTCACGGTCTTGGTGACCTTCAGGCTGCCCTTGTCCTGCTCGTAGGTGTTGATGAACTCGGCGGTCACGCCATCCTGGGTGATCGCAAGATTCTCAAACTTGTCCGTGCCCGCCAGCTTGGTGTAGCTGTAGGTCGTGCCGGAAGGCGTGCCGACGGTCTCAGTCACGGTGTACTGATCGCCGACGATCAGGTTCTCAAAGACCTTGCCATCCTTCACATCGTCCCAGTGCAGGGTGACCGTGTTCACACCCGCGCCGCCGATGTTCGGGCCTTCCACATTGATGGAGAAGTTGTCGTTCGCCTGATACTTCTCAAGATCCGCGCTGTCTGTGATGCCCGTCCAGGTCTTCTTGACCGTCAGGCTGCCCTTCTGCACGGTGTTGGTGATGGTCAGGCTGTCCGCCAGCTCCTCGCCGTACTTCACTGTCGCGGACAGCGCGCCGTTGGTCTCGGTGACAGTGATGGTCACCAGGTGCTCCGCCGTGTCGTAGGTGATGTTGTTGGCTCTGCCGGCCTGCTCCTTGATGATGTAGTAGTAGGTGCCGGCCTTGGTGAATTCGAGATCCTCGAACACAGCCGTATACGTGTCATCGCCATAGGCCACGGTCTTCGACTCGATCACCGCCGTCTCGCCCATCTTGGTGAGATCGAAGGTGAAGCTGTCGCCCTGCTGCCACTCGCGGCCGGACAGCCGCTTGGTGGCCTCGGGATGCGCCTTGACGGTCAGCTTGTTGTTCTCAAACTCGGCCGTGGTCAGGGTGACGTTCTCGCCGTCCTTCTGAACCTTAATGGTGGTGTTCAGGCTGCTAAGCAGATAGATGCCCGCCGTCTTCTGATCGTTCGTCAGGTTCTCCGTCACGGTATAGGTGCCCACCGGCAGGCCGCTGATGGTGATTGTGCCGTCGGTGGCCACCGCTGCCGCGGTTCCGTCGATCGTTGCGGACTTGATCGCGCCCTTCTCCATGGTCAGGGCGACCGTCTTCTCCACAGCGGGCTTCACGTCCGTGCTCTTGACCGTGAAGCTGTACTCGCCGTTCAGCTTGCCCTCGGCGTCGGCAGCGCCATTGAGCTTGTTGGTCTTCTTCAGCTTCAGGCTACCCTCGTCGCGGGTGTACTCGTTGGTCAGCTCGACCGTCTTCTCGGTCTCCTTGCCGTTGGTCGCGTTTCCGTCGTCCTTGGCCAGCGTCGCCGTCTGTGCCGCCGGAACAGCCTTGATGGTGTAGTTCTTCACCGCGCTGTTCTCAGTTTCGGTGACAGTGTATTCGCCCAGCACCAGGTTCTCCAGGGTCAGGGTGTACTTGCCATCCTCGCCCTTGGTGAACTGGCCGAGAGTGAAGTTCTTGCTGTAGCCATTCGGGCCGGCCACCGCGAAGGTGATCTTGCTCAGATCGATCACCGCGTTGGTATCGTTCTCGTCAATACCGGTAATCGTCTTGGTGATGGTCAGCTTGCCCAGCTCATACTTGTTCGTGATCGTGACAGGGTTGCTCTCGGAAGCGTCGGTCATCGTCGCCTTCAGATAATCCTGCTTCTCCGCATTGTTCCACGCGACCGTGACCGTTACAGTCTTGTTCGCGGTGTCATAGGTCATGCCCGGCGTCTTCGTGCTGGGTTCCGTTTCCTTCAGCGTGAAGGTGTAGGTGCCAGGCTTCGTGATGTTCTTGATGGAGAAGGTCTTGGTCTCGTTCGGAGCGAGCTCAACAGACAGGCTTGCAGGATCAGCCGTCAGCATATCCGCGCCCGTGCTTGTTGTCTTCTGAACGTTGGTCTTGCCCTCCGTCAGGGTGACGATGAACTTCTCGGTGCCGGTATAAGGATCGCCGGTCATGGTCTTCTTGACCGGGATCTCCACATCCACCTTGCTGTTGGTCAGCTTGGTGAGGTAGACCTTGGTTTCAACACTCTTGTTGACCTTAATCTCCTCAGAAGCGCCAACCTTCCAGTTGGTCGAGCCGACAGTCAGCGTATCGCCGACACCCAGTTCGGTGGTGCCGTTCAGCTCGACCCACCTATACTGATAGCGGACGCCGTTGGAATCCATCTGAGGCATGCCAACTGCCACCGCAGACCAGTTGTTGGCCTTGTTCAGCGTGACGTTGTCAACCTCATCCTCGCCGTTCAGCTTGATCTTGACATCGTCCCACTTTGTTCCATTAAACTGCTGGAGCTTCACGGTCACGGCCAGACTATCGTCCGCGTAGGCTTCGCCGTTCACCAGCCACTGCTTGGTGACTGCGATGCAGTACTTGCCGGAGGTGTAGGCGTTGACCAGTATGCTCTCAGCCTCGCCATCCTTGTCGATGGTTGTACGATCCGTTGTGCGAGACAGGTCATAGAGGAATGTCATGTCGCCCATGTTGCCGGGCACATTCGTCGCGTTAACCTGCTTCCTGCCTTCGGCGTCAGCAAACTCAACGATGGTGTAAACACCAACGGGCAGGTTGCTGATCGTGAAGGCTGTGTCCGGATTGACTGTAAACACCTTGGCTGCCTGCGCATCGCCCAGAACGCCACTCGTGGCATCCGTTACCCAGAGCGGAGTCGTGTTCCCGTCAATGAGAGCCATCACCTTCACATAGAAGGCCTTGCTGCTGTAGCTTCTGGTCTTGTTCTCTCCGTCGACAAACACATTCTTGTTGATTACGAGGGAACCAGTGTCGCGCTTGTTGGTGCAAATCAGAGCAATTGTTCCGGTGCTGATCTCACCAGTGGTCTTACCGGTCCAGGTCGTGGTGAAGCCATCCGCGGCAGTCTCGACCACCGTATAAGCCACGCCGGTGGGCAGGTCTCTTGCCGTCTTTGCTTCGCCGGTCTTCAGCTTGAACGTTACAACACCGTCTTCGAACGTCAAGTCGCCAAATGTTCCGTCAATGTCAGCGTCCAGATAGATCGCGAAGTCGAACTCCTTGGTCTGATCCGCGGTCAGCTTGCTGTCAACCGTCTTTGTAACATACAGGCTCCCCTTCTGACGGGTGTTGGTGAACGCCACAGTCGCCGGTGTCGTGCTGATTGTGCCTTCAGCAGTCTCAGCTGCCACATTGTTGATCTCAATAGTCTTGTCAAAGCCGGTGGCAGTCGCCTCGGTCACGGTGTAGGTTGTGCCAACAGGCAGGCCAGTCAGCCTATAGGAATCGCCGCCATGGAGCTTGATATCCGTGATCTTGCCGCCCGTGATGGCAACGCCGCCGTAAGTGCCATCAGCCAGCGCCGCATTACCGGTCTTCAGTTCAATGGTGAAGGTGAATTCCTGTCCGTCATCTGTGGGATTGTCACTTATAACCGTCTTGCTGATCTCGAGATCGCCGGTATCCTGCTTGTTGGTGATGACACCGCCGTTCGAGGCTGTATCATTGACCGCGGTGTAGTTGGTGTAACCGGTCGTCTCCTTCACTGTGTAGGTGATCAGAGCCTTGTCTGCATCGTACTTGGGCAGATCATTCCAGGTGGCAGTCCAGCTATTCGTTGCGTTGAGCGTCTTCTCAGAGTTAGCTACAGCATCGTTGCCAGCATACAGAGTGAACTTAACCTCTGCGTCAGCGGGCGGCGTGGTGGTGCCGTCGGCGTTCAGCCAGGTCTTGTCCGCGGAGAAGCTGGTCAGCTCTTCGTTGGTGAAGGTCAGGCCGGTGGCGTCAGCGGGATCATTCGTCGCCGTCAATGTGCCATTTGCATAGGTCAGCTTGACGGTAACGGTCTTCTTCTTTGCATCGTACTTGATGCCATCCGCAACATAGCCGTTATCCTCTGTTGCAGCCGCAGGAAGCTTCTCCTTCACCGTGTAGGTGATGGTTGTTTCTTTGTACGCGCCAGTCGTTGCATCCTTTTCCAGATCAACCAGCGTGTAGGTGATCGGAGTAAAGGCGAAGCTACCGTCTGCGTCAGACTTCACAGTCGCAACGGGGTTTGTCTCACTCCCCCTGTATAGTTCAAACTCATACCCGGCCTTGCTGGCGGTGCCCGCCTTGAAGGCCTTGGTGCCCTCGATGGTCGTGCTGGTCTCCACATACTTGTTGGTGAAGACCGCCGCACGGGTCGTGTCTTCGTTGGCAGAAATCGCGTTAATCGGAGCATCGGCCGTGCCAATATTCTGCGTGGATGTCGTCAGCACATAGCCCTCAGGCAACGTAGCAGTATCCTCCACCCAGAAGTATTCGACAAGTTTGCCATCCTCGTACTTGGGTACACCAAGTACAACCGCTGTCCAGTTGTTAGCTCGTGTAAGCTTAACCTCGCTAGATGCAGTATTTACGTCATAATCGTTTGTCTCAGTATTCTTTGTTACAGCAGTAGGTACGCTCAGCGGTCCCTCGACTGTTGTGCCAACCCGTTTGTAGAGTTTTACCGTGATTTCATCAGCGGTATTGGTATTCGAGCCATTCTCCCAAACCTTGGTGATGGCGAGGCAGAACTTCTGCTCGTCATAGGTGTTCTTGAAGGTTGTCTTGATACCGTCAGTGTAGCCAGTCTCAGACTTAGTTTCGTTTTTGATATCCTCAATCGTGTAATTAGCGGAAACCAGATTAGTCTGATCCTCCTGCCAAGTGTAGGTCTGCTTCACACCCGCAATATAGACAGGCAAATCCTTCACTGTAGCAGTCAGTTTATCATCGGAGAAGATGATCGTGATATCCTTGAAGCTACCAGCGTCCGGTTTGGTGCTGGTAACACCGGTAGCATCTTTGCCCGCAAGCGTCACAGTGATCCCCGTCTCCACATTGTTCGCCAACAGCTTCATGGTTACGGACGCAGGCCGCTTGCCATCCTGGTTGTTTGTATCATCCCAGATCTTGGCAACTTCAGTCAGTGTCTTCTCAGGGGTGTAGGTGTTGATGATGGTGTAAGCGAAGTTGCCTTCAGAACCGTAGGAGACAGTGTAGTTGTTGTCCAGCTTCTGATTAGCCTCAAGTGCCGTGTAAGTAATCTCGCCGTTGCTGTTCTCAGTGCCCTTCAATTCCTTCACGGTATAGTCAATCGTCTCACCCGCGCTGGTCTTGCTGGGCAGCTTCGTCCAGGTGTAGGTCCAGTTGTTGTCCTTGCTCAAGACCTGGCGATAGATCGAAGTAGTGGAGTCATCCGCTTTGTACATGGACGTAGTGCCGTTGTACAGCTCGACAACCACCGACCCCGGCCGCTTGCCGTCCTGGTTGTTGTTGTCATCCCATCTCTTGGAGACAGTTACCTCGGTTTCCTTGATGTAGGTGTTGTTAAAAGCAACGCCTGGGGTACCAGAACTAATGGTAGTAGATGCAGATGTACCGGGCTGAGACGTTCCAATGCCCGTCACGACTTTGCACGCAACAATGTAGCCTGGCGCATCATACCCACTTTCGGTGAATGTAACAATTGTTCCAACGGGCAGATTAGCACGTACCCATTCAAGGCTGCCTGACATCTTTGTCCAGCCGTCAGGCATCGTTCCACTTACAGTTAGATCGTCCTTGTGGATCTCGCCGTTAAGCACATACTCAGCCGTAATCTTGAAAGTCTCAGGCAGATTGTCGATACCAGCAAACGTCTTAGTCACCTTTACATCGCCAACATTCTTGTTGTTGGTGAAGGTTGCTTCCGCATTTGCTAATATTGCATCAGTGCCAGTTTCAGCGTTCTTCCCTGCCGTGACAACCACTGTAACGACCTTCTCCGCAACAGCTGAACCGCCTGTTGCGGAAGTCAGCGTCGTCCCGTTCGTGGGATTCTGCTCCTCAATGGTATAAGTACCCGGAACAAGGTTCGGAACAAAGATCGAGTTTGTGACACCGTTTGTGATCGTAATCATCTTGATGCCATCTTCGATCAGCTTGCCATCCTTTTTAATCAGGAAGGTGTAGGTGCCGTCTGCCAGATTCTTCTTGCCAGTTGTGTCGTCCTTGACAGATAGGCTATTGACCGTCACCTGCTTCGTGATCTTAAGCGCGCCAGATTGACGAACGTTCGTTACAAACGCAATGCGTGAAATCTCCGCATTGTCGCCGCTACCTGTCGTAGTAACTGCAGGAATCAGGTAGACAGACTTGCCGTTTATCGTCTTCTGAGTAAGCCCTGTGGTGTTCTGTGTATAGCCAGCGGGGATATCAGACTCGGCCCAATAGTAGACATAATCGTTTTTCTCGTCTTCAGTCTTCATGGGCAAGCCCATGGCAAGATAGGTAAAGTTGTTGCTGCTGTTCAGCTCCACGTTCTGGTAGCCTTCCACCGGCGCTAGATTATCGATGTTAGTGCCACGATACAGGCTAACTTTCACTGTCGCGTTGGTAGGCGCAGCAATTACATTCGGAGTTTCCGCATCGTCTGTCCAAACCTTCAGAATTTCCAGGCAGAACTTAGCGGGCTCACCGGTCTTGATCTTGTCATTGACATAGACCACATACTTGCCAGTCTCATCCAGCTTGATATCTACTACCTGGTAGTTCTCGCTGTTGATAGTCTCCACCCAGGTGTACACATACTCGTCGCCATTGGCATCGTACTTTGGCAGGCCAGTAACCGTGGCGATGACGCGATTTCCGCTCTTTTCATAAGTCACGGTGTAGTCGCCCTTGGTCTCTGTACGGCTCTCTGTCAAGTTAAAGTCAGTTGCCAAAATCTTAACAGCGAAATTAGTCTCCGTACCATTCTCTTTGTACTTGAACGGCACGTTGTTCTGGTAGAGCTTCATGGTCACGTCCTGGGGATCCGTCCCATTCGCCCACTCCTTGCCAACCTTAGCCTCGGCTTTCTTTTCGTAGGTATTGGTGATAGTAACCTCAACCGTAGCACTGGCGTCCGCTTCAGTCAGTTTCACCGTGGCTTTGCCATCTGCGGTTGTGATTGCATGGCTACCAGCGCTGTAGGATACAGTTAGCATGTAGCCTTCGGGAGTCTTGAAGGCATTAGTATCCGTCGGTTCCGTATCTTCCTCAATGGTATAAGCCTGAAGCGGAAGTCCGATCAACTCATAATCGCCGTTCTCGCCATCTATGATAGTCAGCTTAACGGCATTATCAGTTACTCTCAGTGACCGATTGTCAGCAGACCCGGTCATCGAATAGTATTTGCCGTCCGCGCCCTGCACGGTGATAATGAATTCATTCTTACTGGTTAGGTCCGCGTAATCAGCGTATCCCTCAACCTCCTTCTTAATTGTCAGCTTGGCCTTCGGCGCGTCGTTGATATACTTGACAGTCTTGGCACCATTCTGCTCCGCCACAATGGTCACGCCATTGTTAGTGGTCACAGCCGTCGCGTCACCCAGCTGGCTGCTCACAAACGTGAAACTGCTGCCAGTCAGGTTTTCTGTCACCACATAGTCGCCTGGCTCCAGGCCCTTGATGGTGACTGTCTGGTTCATGTCAGCGCCCTTAGGAACAACTACACTGAAGCTGTTGGTTTCGCTGTAGTGGACGTCCTTCACAGGTTCGGCGCTGGTTGCGGGATACTCAACATCAAAGGTCAGTTTCTCGGTCTTATTTGTGTCGCTGGCCTTATAGATTGTGTAATTGAAAGTGTAATTATCATTTACGAGGTACTTCGCAGTGTCCGTCGTAACGGCTTTGCCGTTGACATACACAGTCTTGTTAAGTTTAAACTGTCCCGTAACCTTCTCATTCACCAGCTTGGTGAGGAAGATCAGGCTTACGTTGTCCTTCTCAGCAGATTGAACCGTTGTGTTGCTCTTCAGTGTCCAGCCGTCAATCGGGCCTTCATGCCATCCATCGTTGTCAATATAGCCCTCGATCCAACGGAAACTATACGGAATGCCGTTGGGATCTTTCCGATCTACACCCACAGCAACAGCAGACCAATTGTTGGCCTTATTTAAGAGAATATAGTTATAGTTGTTTTCGCTGTTGTTCACCGTACCAGCAGGCACAGGCGGATCCGATTGTTTAGGCTCGGCCAGTGTTGTATTGCCAGTAACCGTTGTTCCCATAGTTACAAACGGTACATCTTCATAACTATCTGTATTGCTCGGCGTTGTCGTCCGCTGCAGTTTCACTGCAATCTCGAGTTCGTCAACATTCTCCGCGGTCTTGCCGTTGATGAGCCACTGCTTTGTGACGGCAATGCAGTACTTGCTGTTGGTGTAGGTGTTCACTAGCTCGGTCGTCGCGCCGGCAGAGGTCACCTTCGCAGTAGCATTGGTCTTGCTGACGCCAGCCACGAACTGCGTGTTCTCGATGTTCAGCTTTGTGGCGTTGGTGTCGGAGACAACCTGCCAATTCGCCGTTTCATTCTCTTCAGCGGTGTTGACGACCTCGACGACTGTGTATTCGCCGAAAGGCAGGTTGGAGACTGTCAGGCTGTACTTCTTGTTCGTTGCATCCCAAGCAAGCGTCCGCACGGCGTTCGCAGGCGCAACATCATCTGTCTTTTCCACCAGCCCGTTGTTGCTGGTCACCCAATAGTTCTTATTGCCGTCCTTACGATACACAGCCACATAGAAGGTCTTGCCCGTGACCGCGGTTTCCTGCTTCTTATTGTCGATGATGACAGACTTGTCGATCACCAGGTTGCCCTTGTCGAGGGTGTTGCGAATCGTAGTCTTCCAAGTATCACCATCAAGATAGCAGGCATTGATTGCCTCGTCGGCCACAGAACCATCTTGTTTGATGTAGGTCGTGGTGTAGCCTGTCGGCGTCTCGACCTCAACCACATAGTAGTGGATCTCGTGGCCGTTGTAGTACTTGGGCAGGTTAGTCCAAGAGGCGACCCATGTCTTGTTATTATTCTCGTCAACAATCGGCAGAGTAATATCGCTGACAACACGACTATCAACCGTGCTGATATTGCGAACTTCATACTTCTTTGTACCTGTAATCACAGGCTTGCCGTCGTTGCCATAGACAACGAAGCCGTTGCTATCCTTCTGGTACTCATCCACAGTATACTCGCCCAGCAGGCGGAAGGTAACGCTCGGCATAGACGCGAGCTTGGCGGCATCGTTAATCGGGGTACCGTTCTCGTCCACCCACTTCTTGGTCGCCTGAACCTCTGTCTCGGAGATCTTGTGCTTGTTAGTCAGCCCGGTCACATAGGTGATCGTGCCGCCGTCGTCGGGGCTGGTTCGATGATCAATGCCAGACACCTCGCTGGTATAGGTCATTGCTTCATAGCCAGTATCATTTGTCTCGGAGAAAGCACCAGTTTGGGCATTGTAGTACACAGTAAAGGAACTGTTAATTACTTCATTGATGCCACTATTAACAGGCGTCTGAACAGCTTCAACGAAAACGTTGCCCGGATACTGCATTTCTGTCTCAACCCAGCGGTAACGCATCGTGTTGCCGTTGTCATCGTACATCTTAACACCGCGAACAAGATGCGTCCAATTATTCGCATCGTTTAGCAGTGCATAATCGACATACTCTGTTGTATCTTCGCCGTCTTCCGCCGTGTAAGTGTACTGGTTCTCGGGAGCAATCTCCTTGACTTTCTCCCAAGTCGTCCCATTCCACATCTGCAGCTCGACCTTGATCGCCGTCGGCCGCACGCCGTCGCGATTGCCCTGGTCGTTCCACTTCTTGGTCACAGCCACGCAGTACTGGCCGACGTAGGTGTTGACGAACTGAATTGCCTCTGCAGAGGAAGACCCGGCCGCTGTATTGCCAGTCAGATACTTCTGATCCACATAGAAGTATTTCTTGTCTACTCTGGGGTATGTCGATCCTTCATAGATTAATTTGCCGTCATCCCCCACTTTGTAGACTTGCTGCGCTACATCGTTGTTTACGAAGTCGTCCTTGTAGAGTGTATCATTGCTGAGTTTGTAATACTTATCCGAGTCACTCATCGTATAGGTTCCGTCTACAGATCCGCCATTGGGCGTCACAACGACAGTGGCCTCAACGATGTAGTAGTAGTCAGCCGGCATAATGTTTTTGCCCACCGCCGACAGTTCGCGGATTCGATAATAGTGCTTTCCTTCGTCTTTCGCATTCTCATACTCAATATCGGGGAAGCTGATTGCCGAGCCATTGTTCTTTACAACGGCATTGGGCTTGGTTACCCAGGCACCCGTTGAGCGGTCCAGTTCCTCCATCGCGAAGGTGAAGACCTGATCACTGTTCGGAATCATCTTCTGGCCGTCAGAATCGAGCCTGTTCATGAACTTGGACGCTTCGAATGCTGTTGTTGTACCGGAGAACGTACGTTCATGGAAGTAGAAATGCATCTCACCGGCATTTTCGACGTGCGTCTGTTCACCTGCAATCAACCAGCCTGCAGAGTTTCTTTCTACCACGTCAACTGCTTCGGGTGCAAGGAACAAGCCCGCACTATCGCTAACAGTTACACTTGTTGCATTATAGGCATTGAACACAATTTTCTGCAACAACAGTTTATCAATTCGCCTGTTCATGGCTTCGTCGCTATTTGTTGCAGCTTGATCTGTTGACTCAATGCTACTCACAGAGCCATAACCGGTGTCAACGCTGACGCTCTGACCATTACCATCCACAAATTGTACGGTATACTTGCCGAGAGTCACAGAGCCTTCCTGCGGAATATTGAAAACAACGCTCTGTCCTTCACGTTTTTTGATTGTCAGATTATTGTTGTTCGGAGCACCAATCTCAGAGCAATCAATATAGATGGTCGCATCATCCGGGAACTCATGCAGGTCAATGACACTGGTATTCTTCTCAGGCTTTATCACGCCATTTTTCGCGTTCTTAAGTTTGTCAGAAGTTGTTTTACCAATGTTGATCAGCCTCTTGACATAGCTGTGAATAGTAGCCGCATCTTTTTCAATGATGTTGACCTTACCGGCCGGGACTGTTGAGCCATTGATTGTTCGACCACCGTCGATTGAACTCGGCACATTCTGTCCAGGAGTTGTATAGAAGTATATGTCGTTTACCGTCTTAGAAAACTTGGAAACATCAGCTCTTTCAGCATAGAACGGGACAGGCTTATCAAAGCCAGATCCTTCGATGGAAACCTCGGGTAGCTTCACATCGTAGACAGCGAAGTTAGTCTCTGTATGTGAGCCACTATAGCCATACTTTCCAGCCACGATACCAAACTCAGACGCCTCACCGATACGTGTCTGTGATTTCACGGCAGGATCATATTTCGCTTTTTTGAGAATTATCTTGTCTGTAATCGTCGTGACTTTTTTGCCAGGATCCTGCGCATCACCGTTTTCCAGGTTATGTGCCGTCTCCATGTCATGGTAGTCAAAAGTCGCAGTATACTGCACACCGTTGATGGTAATCGGCATACCGTCCATCAGCGGTACAAAGTTTGTACTGTTGCCCTTGCCTATTTCGAGATCATAAATCTCGCTGCCGCTAATTCTATTTGTATTAGCAGTACTTCCCCAATTGCCGTCACCGGTATGATACTGCGTCCAGTTTCGCATCGGGCTTTCCCCTGTATCCTGATTCTCAATCAAGAACGTAATGGTGTTGCCATCCGGTGTTACCGCATTTAACGCGTTTGCATACCTTTCGCCACCACTGGTCTTGTGGTCAACTGTGACGCGGAATCCGTAAGTACCGTCAAGCGTGGGAACAGTCTCTTCGTCCTCAAACACAACCTGAACCTGGTACTTCTTCTTATATGCGCTGTACAGGCCCAGCTTGGTCTGTGTCAAGTCATCAGTCTTGAGATCCGCGTATCCGTCGCTTGTCCAGTTCTTGTTATAACCGAAGTCGTAACCAGTAATGCTGCGGGTACCGTTCTGTTCCGCGCCCAAGAGTGTATCAGACTCACTACCGTTTAGCTGATAGAGCGTCACCTTGCTCACATATTCAGACGGATCAAACCTGATCGTATCTACAACATGACCGTTGTCCTTGATTTCGACCCTGTCGTCGTCAACAAGATAGTAATGCTCGTCTGCAGGAATCTCTACCTCAAAGCTGCCTGTCGAATTGGCTTGGCTGATCATATCAGCAGTGACAGGGGACTTCTTGTAACCAATTGTCTTGCCGTTATTCTGCAGTTCAAGGATGATATAATAGGATTTCCCATCGGCGCCTAGTGCCGGGCTGTCAAGTTTTGTGAGCTTGTTGACATCCGTTACTTGCCTGGTCACAGCACTGTAAAAGTCAACCGTAATCTTATGCGCAACGCCATCGTTGGGCTGGGCTTTGAAGGTCACGGTCAGAAGTTTGTCGCTGCCGCTGTTCCCAATCTCAGGCTTAGACGAATATAGATCCTTGGTCAAATCGCGATACACGTCGCCCTTGACCGTATTTTCGTTGTAGCGGGTCACACCCTGTGTCGCGGAATCATTAATCGCTTTCTCTATTTGAGCCTTGTCTGTTCCGGTGACACCAGTCACAACCTGTGTAGTAATCGTCTCAGAGCCCGAATAGTAATTGGGCATTCCGTCGTTGATCTCAATTCGGCCCGCAGCATTCTTTTTACCTTCATAGAACCTGAGGGGTTCAGAATTGGTAGCGTTGCCGTTGACCTTCTGCAAAGCATAATAGGTCTTTCCGCCTTTATGCATACGAACAATCAGGTAATAATCTGTCGGCAGATTGTCCGTAATCAACGTCTCGCCGTCACTCTGTACGAATTGGGTCTTCAATTTGAGGTCCGGCACTTTCGTCAATGTAATTGTGCCTTCCCCTTTATCGCTTTCCGCTTCAATGGAATACTTATTAACCGTATCATCATTACCATAAGGCTCGCGTTTCTGATCCGACTGTGTCGGACCTTCAACAATCAATTTATAATTCTGAGCCTCGGTATTCCCTGTGTATACAAGTATGTTTGTTACGTTGTCACCATTGACATAAGCGCTTTTTTCCGTCCCTGAATCGCTTTCGGGACTGGCAAAAGTAATCTTCGACGTGTCGCTGTTCCGATAATACGTTGGTATCTGCTTCTCAATGTGGCTAGATCCATTCAGCGCAAGCTTTTCAGCATAATAGTAAGTAGCGCCATTGGCTTTTGTTAGTGTTGAGAGAAGATACCAATTGTTCTTATAATCTCCATCAAAATCAATGCTGTTTCCATCTGATGTCTCAATCACAACACTATACGGGGTGGGTTTGACACCAGTATAGACTATACCATTCGCTGTGGTAGTGGCTGTGAAAGCATATCCATTGATAACGGCGCCGTCGGCGATGCGATCCGTGATGGATGTGACCTCATTCATCCAATACTCTTTGCTGTTCTCATTTCCGTGATCATTACCATATGTTGTAATGTTCCTGCCAACGTATACTGAAACATTTGCACCAGAGGTATATGCGATCGTATTGTTGGATTCATTAAGCTTTTTCCTGAACGAACTGAACTCCCTTGAAGCAGAAGACTGATTCAGAGAGATACCATCATACTGGAAGCCATACAGACGAGCATGTCCATTATTCATCTCGGTAGGATGAGGCATGGTTACATAGAACGAATAATTCTGAGTGAACTCTGTAGGTGTGGTAAGTTCACCGTGCTCATCTCTAAACTCAACAGTTACCGTATAGACAGCTGCTTTTTTCAGCGTAAAGACAGCTATTCCATTTGTTGAAGTATCGATGCTCTCAATGGTGAAATCACCGATCTTGCCTCCAACACCCAGTCTGCAATCGCCATTAACCTGATGTGCATCCCATGCAGAACCAATCGTATTGTTAGCTTGATTATCCTTCATTCTGATTCCGGGGTTGCTAATACTCATACCACTGTTATAATCAGTCGCATTGTTATTCGAATCATAGAATTTTTCCGCACTAACAGTGGTCGAAGTTCTTGGCAGCTCAGCAAACCAGCATTTTTCGCCATTATAATTCGTCTCAAGATAGAGATAATAGTGCTTATTGGGATCAATGCTTGCGCTCTCGAGAGCATTTCCCTCGCTGTCCTTGTACTGGACTTGAACCTGATAAGCCTCCGCATCCGTCACCGTAAACACATACTTCTTCCCATCCGCATAGATGGTCAGCTCGTATGTGTCGTCAAAGGCGGTCTCGCTCTTCAGCTTGTAGCTGTCCTCGGGATCGAGATAGAGATCCTTCTCGCCGATCTCGCCCTCGCCCTGGGCCGTGAGCACAAGCGTGGCTCTCTCGTATTCGATATTCGTGAACTCAATCGCGGGCTGCGCGGCAGTCAGAATCTCGTCCTGGGTATACTCGCCCTGTCCTGGGAAGCTCCAGGTGTGCACGCCGCCGTCCTCGTCCACATAGGTGAAGTCCACCGTATACTTCAGCACAAACGGTGAGAAGTCGCTGCTCTCGAGCACATAGCCGGTAATCTCGCCGCCCTCGTCGTCGACGCTGATCAGCTTGGCGGGCTCGGCCTTGGCCTCGGCCACGTTGATGTGATACAGCTCATAGGAGACGCTGGCCTTCCAGCCCTCGGGGGCCTCGGGCAGCTTTTCGGGGGTCGGCAAAGTCACGGGCACGACATAGGTCACGCCCTCCTCGGTCTCAATGCTGAGGTCGACCTCCACGGCGACATAGCCCACGATGCTGGCGGGCTGCGCCTCGTCCTCGTCCATGCTCTCGGCCTTGGCCGCCGCCTTGGGGGCCGCCTTCGCGCCGCGCTTCATGCCCTCGATGGGCTCCTTCTCGGGCTGAGGATCAATCAGATTCTTGAATCCGTTGGCTTCCAGAGGGCTGATCTTCACTTCGTCGCCGGTCAGCTCGACCGTCGCGGGCGTCTCGGCCTCCGGCGCGGGGTTGTGCAGGGCAATGGTATAGACCGCGTCCTCGCTCGCGAGGTCGGTCACGGTCAGGGTCACGGTGTCGAAATAGTCCTTCGCCGTCAGGTTGAGATCCTCGTCCAGCTCGACCTTCTCCGGGTCGCTGACCTCGGCGTCATAGGCTTCGAGGTAGAGCTCATTTGCCGCCAGGATGAAGCTCACCAGCGCGGTGTCCTCGATCCCCGCAAAGGTATAGCTGTAGACTTCGGTCTGTTCGGTTTCCTCGGGCTGCTCGTCCTCGGCATCCTCGGCGTCCTCCTCCTCCTCGACCGGCTCGATCACCTCGACGATCTCCTCGATCTCTTCGACTTCCTCGTCCTCGCCGGTCTCGTCGGCGGTCTCACCGGGGTTGCGCAGGGTCAGTTCGATATTCTTCTCGCCCTTGAGAACAATCTTGAGGATCACTTCGTCAAAGGTCTCCAGTGCGGTGACGAGATAACCTTCCTCATTCTTCTCGACTGCGATCGAATCCTTATTCTTGCCCTTCGCCTCGACCTTATGGATCTCCGCGTCGAGCTCGATGCCGCAGGCCGCCAGGATCACGTCCAGCGCGACGGTCTTCTCCTCGCCGAAGGTGTAGGCCTTGTCGTCCTGCTCAGCGTCAGCGGCGTCCTCGCCTTCCTCACCCTGCTCGGATGCGTCGGCGTTGTCCTCGCCCTGCGCTTCCGTCGGCTCGGCGTCGGCGGCTTCCTCGCTGCCCGCGTCCTCGGACTGCTCCTCTTCGACGGCGTCGGTCTCGCCCTCGGGCTGCTGCTCGTCGGAGGCAGCCTCCGTCTCGACGACCTGCGCCTCTTCCTCCGCCTCGGTCAGCGCTTCGGTGGGAGCCTGCTCGGAGGGTTCAACGCTCTCCTGCACCTCGTCGGCTTCGCCGGCTGTCTCGTCCGCCGCGCCGTCCTCGGCGTTCACGGACTCCGCCGCGTTCTCCTTCTCGGAGCCTTCAACAGTCGCCTGGGTCTCCTCGGCGGGAGTCTCCGCCTCGGCGTTCTCCGCCGCAGCGGCGTCAGCGCTGTCCTCATTCACGGTCTGAACCGGAATCTCCACAGCGGCAGGCTGCTCCGCCGGCGCGCTCTGGGCGGGCGTCTGGCTGGCGGGGGTCTCCTCCACCGTCTCGGGCTGGGCATCGGGCTGCGCGGCAGGCTGCTCCTGCGAGGGCTCCTCCTCCACGGCGTCCTCGGCGGTCTCGACCGCGACCGGGGCTTCGGTTTCCTCAGCCGTCTCGGCGACAGCTGTATCTTCAACATGATTTACGGGTGTTTCGGAAGCGGGAGAGACTTCCTTCTGGGTTTCGGGGGCCGGAGCTTCCTCCTGGATGGACTGATCCTCCTGGGCGGCGCGGCTGAGCTCCACCGTGAAGCTGCCGGTCTGGCCAGGATTCAGCGCGGCAAAAGTCGCGACATAGCTGCCGCGTGTAGCCGCGAAATGAACGATCAGTTCGCCGTCCTTGGAGAGGAAGCGCTCGGGCTTGGCGCCACCCTTCGAGAGGTCCGCAAACAAACCCATGCCCTTGGCGCTGAGGATCAGGGTTTCATCCTGATCCGCCAGCAGGCGGACACGCACGACGCTGTAGGGCTCGGCGATGGAAGCGTTCCAGCTCTCACCCACCCGCAGCTCGTGATCCACCTGCTCCACCGGCATGGCGGGCGCGGCCTTCTTTTCTTTAGAAGGCTCCGCGTCCTGCGGCGTCTCCTCGGCCACGTCCTCCTCCACGACAGAGGCGTCTGCGGCCGTTGCTTCCTTATTATCATCTTCCGATGGACTGGAAGCGGCCACCTCCACCGGGATCACGGCGTCCTCCGGATTCTCGGTCTCCTCGGCCACCGGCACGGACTCCACAGCCACGTCAGCCGTCTCCTCAACGACCACCGCAGGCACGTCTTCCGCCGCGGCCAGGCTGGGCAGATCCACATAGGACACCAGCATAATCAACGCCATGATCCACGCGCGAGCGCGGTCCATCAGCGTAGCGGTGTTTCTTGCAGACAGTTTGCTGTTCCTCATCGTTCTTCTCCCTTTCCATGTACACCCGACGTCATGGATAACGCTTAGGAATTCTGTATACACCTAAAGAAGGTCTATACTGGCATGTTGATTATAGCACAGAAATCAACGATTGACAAGAAAACGTCAATGCGGTTTAGCCTGCATTTGGTTATATTTAGTTAAACGCTATATTTGATACTTTTTTACTCTTTATTGGGCTGTATTCAGCTTGTTTTAAGTATTTTTTCAGCTTTTTTGCTTCCAAGCGGTCGCTCTGGTTACATGAAGTGACGTTTTTGGCTCATTGTACTCTTTTTGTTTTTGTGGTTTTTACACTTGTTACGCGCCATTTCGCTCATTTGAAGCGCGCCAAACCATAGCCTTTTTGTCATGAATACTTCACATTTTTCACATCTCTGCATCATTTCTGAGGAGGTTCCTTCGCTGGATCCAGCCTCGCGGCCCCGCCTTACAGTTTGTTCTGCATCTATTCTGTTTTTTCAGGCGGCCATAAGCTGACGAAGCGCCGCCTACCGGAGCCATGCGACGCTTCGCATTCATTATTATGACAATTTTCTAAAATCTGATCCGGCTGTTCTTCCGTCCGCCCAGCTCTTGCAGACTTTGGTCTCTATCGTTATTTTATATGGTTTTATTTGAGTGTATTTGTATATCTTCATTGCAATGTGCAGCAGTTACATCGAACCATTTTCTGTCTTTATTTTATTTATTTATTACAATTATGTTTCAATCTTCGCAAATAATTTATTTTTCTTTACCTGTTCTTTCATACGGTCAAAAGAGGCCTGATTTCTCCGTCAGGCCTCTCTGAATGGCTTGAGATCAGGTGGTTTCGCCCCAGAAGATCAGGTTGAAATAGGGGAGATACTGGTCTCCGTTCACGCTGTCCTGGATCTGATAGGTTCCCATCATCGTGCCGTACATCCGCTGCACCGAGCCGATCTCAAAGGTTGGCTCCTCCTCCGTGCTCACGACCACGAGATCCTTGTAGCCCGTGGCCGTATTCCGCATGGCCATAAAGACCAGCCAGCCCGACCCGTTCTGGGTGATCTCCGTCACGGTCATGTCGTAGCCCATGATCTTTCCGATCTGTGCGTTGGTCTTGGTGGTCAAGGTCACGTAGGCCGGCTTCACCGCCGTCGCCAGCGCCCGCTGGCGCATCTCCTCGTCGCTGACGCTGCGCGTCGCTTTGCAGGTGAAACGCCTGGGGCTGTAGTTTTTCTTGGAGAAGATCAGCGCGATGTTGTACGTGCCCGGCGTAGAGGTATTGATCTTGAAGGAGAACTTGCCGGAATTGTTGGTCCGCACCTGCTTGTCGTACTTTCCCTCCACCACGCACTGCACGGTGGTCTGCTTGACCGTGGTGCCGGAGATCACCAGCGTATCGCCGGTCAGCTCCATCTCCGCCGGCAGCTCCTCCGACAGATTCACCACCAGGAGGTTCGCCTGGTACTCGGTCACCGGGACGACCACAAACTCCTGTACGATCTGGCCCTCCTTCTCACAGTTGACGGTCATCAGCCACTTCCCCTCCTGGGGGAGCTGAATGCTGCACTTGAAGGCGCCCTTCCGGCTCGCGTCCGTCTGGAAGATCGTCGGCTCAGTGGAGCCGTCCATCCGCTGGAGCGCGAAGTAGAGATGGGTGTAGGGATCGCAGGTGCCCTCCACCGTGAATTTGCCCGTGTTGGTCTCGCTGGGCGGCGGAACCGTCAGCTTCAGATTCGCGGTCGTCGCGACGGGGGTCTGGGGCGTCTGCGCGGTATCGCCCTCCGAGGGGACGGTCTCCGTCGTCGCGGCGGCTCCGTCCTCCCCCATCGCGGCGGCGCCGGCGCTCTCTGCCTCCTCCGGGGAGATTGTTGTCACAAACTTCCAGGTTTTCCAGATCTTGTTCAGCTGGTTGTTGTCCGCGGCTTTCAGACCCCGTCCGTAAACCTGATAGTCCAGCACGATCGTATAGCCGTTCTTGATGGTCTTGCGGGCGTAGCCGCGGTAGGTGGAGCCGTCCTCCGTGCGCTTGTACTTCAGCATGAGGAAGCGGCCCTGGGCTGTCTTCTTCCACTCGGCGGACTCAAAATTGTAGCCCAAGTCCTTGAAGCCCGTGTTGTCCAGATGCCGTTTCCGGTAGGCGGCCCGGGTCTGCGGAGTCTGATCGTCGATATCGTACCAGGCCACCGCGTCCTCATCGCGCACCGCCCGGACCTCCAGGCAGGCGTCGCTGTTGGTCGTCCAGGCCTGCAGGAGGACGCCCCGGGCGGTCCAGTCCGAGCGCATCTCCTCCGCTGTGGTGTTATGCAGTGCGAGCCACTCCGGATGCCTCTCCAGCGAGTCCGCGCGCAGCACGACGTATCCGTCCGGAATCGTGCAGGCCGCGCCGACGGCACTGAGGCTGATCTCCTCCTCCGCCATCGCGGCGCCGCACAGCGCGAGACTCAGCACCAGCAGGGTCAGTACAAGGCCCCTCCATCCTTCTCGATTCAGCACCTTCTGAGCACCTTCTTTTCTAAAAGCTTCAAGTCAGCCTGCCCGCCGGCCATCGAAATCCGGCAGCAGGCATGACGCCGATTCTTCCAATCAATCTGAATTGTAACATATGTATCTTTCTTTTGCAAGTACAATTTTTACTTTTTGACATTTTTTCTTAATAATTCGACACAAAAAGCTGTCTGACTGCCGTCAAACAGCTTCATAGGACAATTGGTTCGATCAGGGTTCAGTCCCCGTAAAGCTCACGTTCCGTCACACACTCCCGCTTGATCGTCCCCACCAGTGACTCCAGCGCTGCGACGGCGTGGGGGCGGGTATCCGCGCCGATCAGGACCAGCATGATATCGTCGCCGACCCGCAGCTCGCCCTCGTTGAACCAGGCGCGCACATGGTAGACGCCCTCCATCTGCCGGGCGCTCTCCATTGCGGCCTCCGCCTTCTCCGCGTCGCAGGCGAAGGTCATTCCGATGACCGGCTTCGCCTCCGCGTCGCCCTCGCGCACCAGCCGGCGCGCGGTCCCGCGCACGACGCCGTTGTGGGCCAGATACATGCCGACCTTCCCGGCGTCGGGGGCCTGCTTGGCCTCCCGCAGCCACAGATCCAGCGAGGGCTTCTCCCGGCGGCTCCCCGCCGTGGCGGCGCAGTCCGCGGAGCCCGCGGATTGCAGGATCTCCACGCCGTGACGGATCGCGCCCAGCACGGCGGACAGATTCTCGGTGGAGGCCTTGCGGCTCCCAGGCAGATTGATGATCAGCGTGCCGCCCCGGATTCCCGCGGTCTCCCGGGACAGACAGCCGTGGGGCGTGATCCGCATGCTCTCGGTCCGCATGGCCTCGGGGATGCCCGGCGCCAAACGCTCCACCACCGCAAGGGTGGCCTCAGGGGTCACATCGCGGGGCGAGAAGCCGGTGCCGCCCGTGGTCAGAACCAGCGCGAGCTTCCGCCGGTCCGCGCAGTCGATCAGCTCCTGCTGAATCATGTCCGCCTCGTCCGGCACCAGCGCCGTGTAGGAGACGTCCCAGCCCTGCTCCTTCAGCATCTCGCACAGCGCCGGGCCGCTCGTGTCCTCCCGCTCGCCCCGGAAGCCCTTGTCGCTGACCGTGATCACCCCGGCGGTGTAGCTTGTCTCACTCATCCTGAACCGCTCCTTTTTCTTCTTTATGATAGTCTCCGTGGACGCCGCCCGTTTTCCGGATCAGACGGATGTCCGTGATCTCCATGTCCCGCTGGACCGCCTTGCACATGTCATAGACCGTCAGCGCCGCGCCGCTGACCGCTGTGAGGGCCTCCATCTCGACCCCGGTTTTCCCGTCGCACCGGGCTGTCGCCTCGATCTCCACCGACAGGCGACGCTCGTCCAGCCGCAGCCTCAGGTCGATGCCGTTCAGCGCCACCGGGTGGCACATGGGAATCAGCTCCGAGGTGCGCTTGGCCGCCATGATCCCCGCGATCTGCGCGACGGTGAGGACGTCCCCCTTCTTCACCCCGCCGGAGCGGATCAGGCCGAAGGTCTCCCGGCTGACCAGCACCCGCCCCGCGGCGGTCGCCGTGCGCCGCGTCACATCCTTCTCGCCGACATCCACCATGCGGGCCCGGCCCTGGTCGTCGAAGTGGGTGAAATCCGATTGCGGCATTGTTTTGATCTCCTCCATGATGAAGTCCGCGATTCCGTTGAGATCGTCCAGGCTGAAGCGAGGCACGGGGGTCTCGATCTTCTCGTCCGTCGCCACCGCGATGAACGTCTCCGGCGGCGCCGTGAAGCCCTTGCCTGTGCCCTTCCGGCTCAGGCCGATCCGGGGAATCGGGGCGTGCTTGAAGCCCTCGACCAGCACGATATCGACGTCCCGGAGCCGACTGACGCAATCCGCTAAAGTGAGTTCCCGCTTTTCCAGCACCGCGCTCCCGCCCGGGGAGGCAAGCGCCACCGCGCAGGCCCCCGCCGCCGCGTGCCGGGCCGAGTCCTTGCCGGGCCGGTCGAGGTCGAGGCCGTGGACGTCGTGCTTGACGACGCCCACGCGCAGGCCCCTGCGAGTCAGCTCCGCCACCAGCCCCTCGATCAGGGTGGTCTTGCCCGTGCCGGAGTAGGCCGCGAAGCCGATCACCGGGATTGCCATCCGCCTCACCCCCCGATCTGGTTCATGTTCCGCGCCGCCTGGCTCCGGCGCGCCGCGCTCAGCTCGCCGTGGCATCTGGGCTTGCGCCGGATCGCCTCCGCCATCGCCTCGCGCATCTCGTCCTCGCTCATCCCCTTGATGCCGATCTCCTCCGCCGAGTGGAGGCAGGGCTTCAGCTTGCCGTCCGCCGTGAGGCGCAGCCGGTTGCAGGACGCGCAGAAGTGCTGGCTGAGCGGGCTGATCAGGCCCACCCGGCCCTGCCCCCCCGGCAGGCGGTAGAGCCGCGCGACCCCGTCCTCGCGCTCCGGGCGCAGCGCCGGCAGCGCCTCCAGCACCCGTGAGACCGGCAGATAGCTCTCCGGACCGAAGGCCGTCTCGCCCGGCATGGGCATCAACTCGATGAAGCGCACATCCACGGGCCAGCGTCGCGTCAGCTCCGCCAGCGCCGGGATCTCCCCGTCGTTGAAGCCGCCGATCAGCACGGCGTTCAGCTTGACCTGCTCAAAGCCCGCCGTCAATGCCGCCTCGATGCCGCGCAGCGCGTCCGCGAGCTTCCCCCGCCGGGTGATGTAGGCGTATCTCTCCGGGTCCAGCGTGTCCAGGCTGATGTTGACCCGCCGCACCCCGGCCTCCCGCAGCCGCACCGCCAGCTCGGGCAGGCGGAGGCCGTTGGTCGTCAGCGAGACTTCGCGGATCCCGGGCGTCGCGGCCACGCCGCGGCAGATCGAGAGGATGTTCGGCTTGGTCAGCGGCTCGCCGCCGGTGATCCGCACCTTCGTGATCCCCAGCGCCGCCGCGGCCCGCACTGCCCGGAGCATCTCCTCCTCGGAGAGCAGCTCCTCGTGGCGCAGCTTGCACACGCCCTCCTCGGGCATGCAGTAGCGGCAGCGCAGGTCGCACAGCTCCGTCACCGACAGGCGGAGATAGGTGATCTCCCGTCCAAAGGAATCTCTCATGCTCAGTACCTTCCGAACGTGCAGTTGGGATAGTGGCAGGCCCCGCACATCTGGCACAGCCCGCCGTCGCCCAGGCGGATCAGGTCCTCCTTCGTGAAGCGCAGCCCCGCGTACACCTGCGGCAGCAGCACGTCGAAGACCGTGGTCGGCAGGCTCACCGCCGCGCCGGGCACGCCCATCACCGGGATATCCCCCAGATAGGCCATCAGGGTCATGTTCCCCGGCTGGCTCGGCACGCCATAGCTGACGATCTCGCAGCCGAGCTGCCGGATCGCCGTGGGCGTCAGGTCGTCCGGGTCCACCGACATGCCGCCGGAGAAAATCAGGAAGTCCGCGCCCATCCGCAGGAACTCCCGCGCCTTCCCCACCAGCATCCCGAGGTCGTCGTCGCAGACCACCGCGCCCAGGATCTCCCCGGGGTAGGCCTGCAGCTTCCGCCGCGCCACCGCCTCAAACTTGTCCCGGATGCGCCCGTGATAGATCTCCGAGCCGGTGATGATGATGCCCGCGCGGCGGGGCTGGTAGGGGAGCAGGTCCAGCAGCCGTCTCCCCTCGCAGAGCGCCTCGGCCCGGAGAATCTGCTCCTCCTTCGTCACCAGCGGCACGATCCGCATCGAGGCCAGCCGCATGCCCGGCTTCACCGGATAGTGATCCGGCAGGGTGGCGATCGTCAGGTCCCCGATGGCGTTGATCTCCCGCAGGAGGCCGGTGTCCACCCGGAGGAAGCCCTCCTCGTCCGCCATCAGGAGCACCTTCCCCTCGGAGGGCGCGGTGTAGTGCGCTCCGGCCACCGGCGCCATGGCCGCCATGCGCAGAGCGGCGTCCTCCTCATGGATCTCCCCCGCATTCTCCTCCCATACGCAGACCGTGCGCTTCCCCATGTCCAGCATGCGCGGGATGTCCGCCTCCGCGATCACGTGCCCGCGCTTGAAGGCCGCGCCCTTGAAGCCGTCCCGCATCTCCGTCAGATCATGACAGAGCGTCATGCCGACCGCGTCCTCCACCCGTACCTTTTTCATCGTCCATATCCTCCGTTCAGGCCGCCGCTTACGCCGGCAGCCCGAGAAAGCTGTCTTGGCATCCTCAAAGCGCGAGCGAAAACCCGCGCAGCGCCGTCCCGGTGCTCACCGGGCCGCTGCCGGCCGGGATCAGCGCGAAGGCGTCGCAGCCGATGGCGCTCGAGAGCACCGCGTTGCCCTGCCCCGCCGCCGGCACAAAGCGCACGACGCCCTCCGCCAGCTCCAGCCGTCCGCGCAGGAAGCGGTCCGCGGGGCTCTTCTTGCGGAAATCCGCCGCCAGCTGCGCCGTGAAATCCGGCAGCTGCGGACGGGCTCTGCCGCACAGGCGGCGGACCGCCGGCAGCACGCAGGCGCAGAAATTGGTCAGCGCGGAGGCCGGATTGCCCGAGAGTCCGATCACCAGTTTGCCGTCGCGGGCTCCATAGGCGCAGGCCATGCCCGGCTTCATGTCCACGCCCCGCAGCAGGATCTCCGCCCCCGCCTGGGCCATCGCCTCCGGGGTCACGTCCCAGTCGCCCACCGAGACGCCGCCGGTCAGGATCACCGCATCGCAGTCCGCGAGGCCCCGCGCGATCCGGTCGCGGATCGCCGCCGCCTCGTCCCCGGCCAGGCCCAGATAGCGGACCTCGCAGCCCTCCCGCCGCAGCAGCGCCGTGAAGGAGGCCCGGTTGGCGTTGCGGATCTGGCCGGGCCGCTGCGCCTCCTCCGCCTCCACGACCTCGCTGCCCGTGGAGATCAGGCCAATCACCGGCCGCCGGTAGACGCACACCGACGCCGCGCCCTGGGCCGCCAGCGTGCCCGCCGTCCCCGGGTCGATCATCGTTCCGGCCGGGGCCAGCAGGGTCCCTGCCTTCACGTCCTCCCCGCGGCGGACCACGTTGTCCCCGGGCCGCAGCGGCGCGAAGAGCGTCACCGTCTCCGCCGTGAAGCTCGTCCTCTCAAAGTTGATCACGCAGTCCGCGCCCGACGGAATGGGTGCGCCCGTCATCAGGTGCGCCGCCGTGCCGGGGGTGACCTCGACGCGCGGCACCGTGCCGGCGGCGATGGTCTCCGTGAGGGTCAGAGTCACCGGCCGATCCTTCGACGCCCGCGCCGCGTCCGCCGCCCGGAGGGCGTAGCCGTCGTAGGCCGAGCGGTCGAAGGGCGGCACGTCCTCCGCCGCGTTCAGGTCGGCGGCGAGGATCCTTCCGCCCGCCTCCTGCAGGGGCGCCCGCTCCGTCTCCACCGGCCGCGCGCTCCCCAGCAGCAGCTCTCTCGCCTCGGTCCAGGATACGTTCTGCAGCAATTTGATCAACCTTTCAGCTGTAACAGTTCCCCCGCGGGGAAGTGCACCGTGATCTCCCGCGCGGCCATGGCGCGCCATTCATCCTTCGGCAGTTCCCAGCCGATGGGGACGGAATTCTCCGGGGCGGCCACGGGCCGCAGCATCACCGTGAAGGAGAAGGGATTCTCCACCACGTCCGCCACGCGGCAGCGGAAGGTATTCTCCCCCACGCCAGGCCGGACTGAGTGCATCCGCAGGCCGAGGGCGTCCGTCCCCTCCCGCAGGGCCAGCTCCAGCGGAATGCCCCAGTCGAGCGCCTCCGCGTGGTTCCCGTCGATCCGCCGGATCGCCGAGAGATTCTTGCACCCGGTCAGCAGGCACCCCGCGCGGCTCCCCGGGTCGGCGAAGACCTCGTCCCGAGGGCCGATGGCCCGGACGCGCCCCGCGTCCAGGATCGCCACCCGGTCCGCCATGCGGAAAATCTCATCCCGGTCGTGGGAGACCAGCAGCACCGTGCCGCCGAAGGCGCGGATCTCCCGCCGCGTCTCCTCCTCCGTGCGGAAGCGCAGATGGCTGTCCAGGGCGGAGAAGGGCTCGTCGAGCATGAGGAGCCGCGGTTTGCTGACCAGAATCCGCGCCAGCGCCACCCGCTGCTGCTGCCCGCCGGAGAGCTGCGCGGGCAGGCGGTCCGCCAGCGCCGAGAGGCCGAGCCGCTCCAGCGTCTCGCCAACCGCGCGCTCCCGCGCCTCGCCCGTCCGCCCGCGCATGGCCCCGCAGCGCACATTCTGCCAGACCGTCATCTGCGGGAAGAGGGCGTAGCGCTGAAACATCAGCCCGACGCGCCGCGCCTGCGGGCTCAGGTTGATATGCCGCTCCGAGTCGAAGAGGGTCTCCCCGTCCAGCAGGATCCGCCCGCGGTCCGGCTTCTCGATGCCCGCGATGCAGCGGAGCGTCATGCTCTTGCCGCAGCCGGAGGCCCCTAAAAGCGCCAGCGTCCCGCCGTCCTGGGTGAAGGAGACCTGGAGGGTGAAGCCCTTGAAGCGCTTCACAATGTCCACCGTCAGCGCCACCTCACCGCCTCCTCTCCCGCTTTTCGAGCAGGTTGACCGCCAGCAGCACCGCGAAGGAGATCGCCACGTTCACCAGCACCCAGCGCAGCGCCAGGCCGTCCTCGTTGGTGCGCCAGAGCTGGTAGACCGTGGTGGAGATCGTCGCCGTGCGCCCCGGCGTGTAGCCGGCGATCATGCTGGTGGCGCCGTACTCGCCCAGCGCCCGGGCGAAGGAGAGCACCGTCCCGGCTAAAATGCCGGCGCGGCAGCCCGGCATGCGGATCCGCCAGAAGATATAGGTGTTGGAGAGGCCCAGGGTCCGCCCCGCCGCCGCCAGGTTCTCGTCGAAGCTCTCAAACGCGCCCCGGCAGGTGCGGTACATCAGCGGGAAGATGACCACCGAGGTGGCCAGGGTCGCGGACCACCAGGTCATCGTCATCCGCAGGCCGAAGCGCTCCAGCAGGAACGCGCCCAGCGGCCGGCGGGGGCCGAAAGCCAGCAGCAGCAGAAAGCCCACCACCGTGGGCGGCAGCACCAGCGGCAGCGTCAGCGCCACGTCGAGCAGGCCCTTCACCGCCCGCGGCGCCTTGGCGATATAGTACGCCGAGAGGATCCCCGCGAAAAAGACGATCCCCGTGCTGATCCCAGCGATGCGCAGGGAGTTCCAGAGTGGAAAGAGATCCATGTTTCGCTCCGCCTCCCGCGTCTGTGCCGCTCATAATACTCGTTGGATTGCTCTCTCGTTTGTATTTATTCAGTCGTGCAACGAAACCTCTCCACCGCAAGCGGTCCCCCTCCCCTTACTGTGAAAATACGAAGTATTTTCATTTATCGTGTTAAATAGTACTTTGTACTATTTATGGTTATTTCAGGGGAGGCTTTGGGCAACTTTTAACCCTCTGTCTC
The DNA here is from genome assembly GCA_947165425.1 of uncultured Clostridia bacterium. Lineage (GTDB taxonomy): Bacteria > Bacillota > Clostridia > Christensenellales > Aristaeellaceae > RUG11272. The sequence goes on along the minus strand of CAMVAJ010000018.1, from coordinate 8,024 downwards.
CCCTGAAAGGGGAGATGTCGCCGCAGCGACAGAGAGGTTTCTGTCGCAATACCCCGTGCGACTGAACAGTTATCTCCGTTTAAACTTCCCCATGCAGCGGGGTGAAGCCGACCTCGGCAAAAACCTCGTCCGCCGCCCCGGAGGTCAGGAAGGCCAGGTAGTCCCGGGCCAGCGCCTCGTGGGCCGTGATGTTCAGCACTGCCGCGGGGTAGATCACCTGACCGCACATCTCGGCCGTCGCGGTGTCCACCACCGTCAGGCCCGCGGAGAAGGCGTCCGTCGCGTAGATAATGCCGCAGTCCACCGCCGCCTCGCGCACCTGGAGGGTGACCTCCTTCACATTGCTGCCATAGGTGAGCAGGCCGGCTTTCGCCAGCTCCTCCTCCTGCAGCTCATACCAGGCGAGGATCTTCTGGGTATACTGCCCCACCGGCACGTCACTGTTGCCCATCGCCAGCAGGATATCTCCCGCGCGCAGGCGCTCCGCCAGCGCGTCATAGCTCCCGATCCCCTTCGGGTTGCCCTCCGGCACCGCCAGCGCCACCTTGTTCTCCAGCAGGTTCAGCCGCGTGCCCTGGAGCACGAAGTCCAGCCCGGCGGTGTTGACCTCCGGCGAGGCGGCGATGTCCAGCTGGTTCATCTGCTTGGGCGAGGCGGAGATGAACACGTCGCAGGCCGCGCCGGACTCGATCTGGGTCTTCAGCGTGCCGGAGGAGTCGAAGTTGTAGAGGATCGTCACGTTGGGATGCTCCGCCTCGAAGCGCGCCTTCAGCGCCGTGAGGGTCTCCGTCAGGGAGGCGGCCGCGAAGACGATCAGCTCCACCGGCTCGCCCCCGGTCTCCCCCAGCGCCGCGCCGGACAAGAGGAGCGCGGCGGCGCATACCAGGGACAGGATCCGCTTCCGGAAATGCTTCATGCTGTTTTCTCCTTTTCAAAGTCGTGGTTCCCGCCGCGCCGCTTCCGCGGACACAAAAAGAACCGTGTGCTCCGAAAAGGCAACACGGCAAAAAGGCACATCTACGCTGCGCCCCCAGCACATGTCTCCTTTTCAAACGCGGAAGGTGCAGCCGTTTCCCGCTGCGCCCTGAGCCGGTCTCCCGGCGCGGCCCGGGCTCCATCGCAGACGCTGCCTTAGGAGCTCGGGCTCGAAGACAAATCTATTATGTCATAACTGAAGAAATAATGCAAGCACGGATTTTTAATGATTCCGGGGGAATATTCCCGAAAACGGTTGACTTTGCCTTTCGCTTAAGCTTAGAATATCATACAGATTATGCTTGTCGCCCTGCGGGCTGGAGCAAGCCCGCGGGCATCCATCGACAGAAAAGCGCACAGGGGGGAACAGCACCGTGGATCATCTGGCACACCGCCGGGCAACCGCCCGCCTTCGCATCCTGAACCCCGACGGCACGCCCGCGGCGAACCGGGCCGTGCGCGCCGACCAGGTCTCGCATCAGTTTCTCTTCGGCTGCGGCGCCTTCGACGCCCTCGGCCTGATGAACGCCCGGTCCGAGGCGGAAAAAGCCCGCTTCGCCGACCGCATGGAGAAATGGCTCGCCCTGTTCAACTACGGCACCCTGCCCTTCTACTGGGGCCGCTACGAGCCGGCGGAGGGGCAAACTGCCTTCGAGCCGACCATGGCCGCGGCGAGGTGGCTGACGGAGCGGGGCGTCCGCGTAAAGGGGCATCCCCTCTGCTGGCACACGGTCTGCGCGCCCTGGCTGATGAAGTATGACAACGCCGAGATCCTGCGCCGGCAGCTCGCGCGCATCCGCCGGGAGGTGACCGCCTTCCGGGGCGTGATCGACATGTGGGACGTGATCAACGAGGTCGTCATCATGCCGGTGTTCGACAAGTACGACAACGCGGTCACCCGCATCTGCCGGGAGCTGGGCCGGGTCCCGCTGGTGCGGGAGGTCTTCGCGGAGGCGAAGGCGTCCAACCCGGACGCCATCCTGCTCCTCAACGATTTCAACACCAGCCCCGCCTACGAGCAGCTGATCGAGGCCTGCCTGGAGGCTGGGGTGCCCATCAGCGCCATCGGCATCCAGAGCCATCAGCACCAGGGCTACTGGGGCCTGGAGAAGCTGAACGACGTGCTGGCGCGCTTCTCCCGCTTCGGCCTGCCGATCCACTTCACCGAGAACACGCTGATCTCCGGCGAGCTGATGCCGCCCCACATCGTCGACCTCAACGACTGGCAGGTGGACAGCTGGCCCTCCACCCCCGAGGGCGAGGCGCGGCAGGCCCGCGAGGTCGCCGAGATGTACACCGTCCTGTTCAGCCATCCGCTGGTGGAGGCCATCACCACCTGGGATTTCAACGACGGCAGCTGGCTGAAGGCCCCCTCCGGCCTGCTCCGCCTCGACGGGAGTGCCAAGCCCGTCTACGACACCCTGCGCGGCCTGATCCACGGCGCGTGGGAGACCCACGAGGACCTTGTGACCGACGCGGACGGCTTCGTCACCCTGACCGGCTTCAAGGGAGGCTATACCATCCGGTCCGGCGGTCTCTCCGCCGCCCTCACGCTGGACCAGGATCAGACCGTCCAGCTGAAACCTGTTCCAATTGTTTGACCCTGTACAAGAGGAGGATCCACATGAAATACCGCACCATGGGCAAGCTTGGCATCCAGTCGTCCGCCTTCGGCCTGGGCTGCATGCGCTTCAACGGCCCCGCCTCCGGCGACACCATTATCGACGAGCAGAAGGCCATCTCCCTGATCCGCCGCGCCATCGACGGCGGCGTGACCTACATGGACACCGCCTACGTCTATCTGGACAAGACCTCCGAGATCGTGCTGGGCAAGGCCCTGCGCGACGGCTACCGCGAGAAGGTGACCATCGCCACCAAGATGCCCCTCGAGGCCGTGCACGACCAGGCCAGCATGCAGGAACTGCTGGACACGGAGCTGAAAAAGCTGCAGACAGACCACATCGATTTCTACCTGATGCACGGCATCAACAAGCAGAAGTGGGAGGCCTTCAAGGCCATCGGCGCGCCGGAATTCTTCGACGACATGAAGAAGGAAGGCAAGATCCGCTACAAGTGCTTCTCCTTCCACGGCCCCTACGAGGAGTTCGAGTACATCCTCAACGACTGCGACTGGGATCTGACCCAGATCCAGTACAACTTCATGGACATTAACAACCAGGCCGGCACCAAGGGCCTTGAGCTGGCCTACCGGAAGGGGATCCCAGTGGTCATCATGGAGGGCCTGCTGGGCGGCCGCCTGGCCAAGGCCCCGGCCAACGTCCAGGCGCTCTACGACGCCTTCCCCGTGAAGCGCTCCGCTGTGGAGTGGGCCTTCCGCTGGCTGTGCAACCACCCCGGGGTCTCGGTGGTGCTCTCCGGCTGCAACGAGGGAGAGCAGATCGACGAGAACCTCCGGATCTTCGACACCGTCGAGCCGGGCATCATGACCCCTGAGGAGCTCCAGCTCATGGACAATGTGCGGGAGGCCTATCTCAGCCGCACGAAGATCGGCTGCACGGGCTGCCGCTACTGCATGCCCTGCCCCAACGGCGTGAACATCCCCGGCATCTTCTCCGTCTGGAACAACTGCTCCCTCTACGACACCAGCCCCCGCTGGAACTGGGATCTCAAGCAGATCCGGGAGAAGGACAACGGCGCGGATCACTGCATCGGCTGCGGCGCCTGCGAGGCCGCCTGCCCGCAGCACCTGCCCATCATCGAGAGCCTGCAGCAGGCCTGGCGGGAGCTGACGGCGGAATAAGGCGGCCAAGCCGGTTTTTCCCGCTTGCAAAGCGCTCCGGGCTGTGCTATAATCGCCGTCGAAAAGCCATGACGGAGACAAACCCGCCGCCACACGGCCGTCCCAGAGAGGAGGGGCAAGGTGAAAGCCCTCCGGCGGTCCAGACGGGTGTTCCCTCCCGAGCTGCCGACTGAAAACCGGTTTGCGCCGGCGTGTAGGCCCGGACGGTTCAGCCCCGTGAGCGGCTGCAAAAGCGCTCCTCCGGCGAGAAGGCCGGGAGCGGAATAAGGGTGGTACCACGCGGCCTCGCTGCCATGAAAAAACAGCCCGCGTCCCTTAATTGGGCGCGGGTTTTTCCGTGCCGTCGAGCACCTCGTCCCCGCGGGGACAGAACACAGGGAAAGGAACGAGAAAAACATGGGCATGAAGGAAACGATCAACCAGCTCCGGGAGCTGATGGCCCAGGAGCTGGAGAAGACGGAGGACAAGCAGAGCCTCGAGGCCCTGCGCGTCCGCGTGCTGGGCAAGAAGGGAGAGCTCACCGCGCTGCTGCGCGGCATGGGCCAGCTCTCGCCCGAGGAGCGCCCCGCCGCCGGCCAGATGATCAACGAGGCGCGGGAGAAGTTCACCGCCATGCTGGAGGCCCGCCAGGACGCCATCCGCATGATGGAGCGCGCCGCCGCCCTCAAGCGGGAGACGCTGGACGTGACGGAGCCGGTGCCCGCCGTCCCCCACGGCAGCGCCCACCCGGTCAACCTGGTGATGAACGAGATGGTGGCCTGCTTCACCGGCATGGGCTTCGAGGTGGTGGAGGGCCCGGAGGTCGAGCTTGATCACTATAACTTCGAGCTGATGAACATCCCGAAGAACCACCCCGCCCGGGACGCCCAGGATACCTTCTATGTGGACGACAATATCGTCCTGCGCACCCACACCTCCCCCATGCAGGCCCGCACCATGCTCACCCGCAAGCCGCCCATCCGGGTCATCTGCCCCGGCCGGGTCTACCGGGCCGACGAGGTGGACGCCACCCACAGCCCGGTCTTCCACCAGATGGAGGGCCTCGTGGTGGACAAGGACGTGACCATGGCCGACCTGCGCGGCACGCTGAACGCCTTCGCCGAGCGCATCTACGGCAAGGGCATCACCACCCGCTTCCGCCCCTCCTTCTTCCCCTTCACCGAGCCCTCCACCGAGGTGGACCTCACCTGCGCCGCGTGCCACGGCAAGGGCTGCCGCGTCTGCAAGGGCACCGGCTGGATCGAGGTGCTCGGCGGCGGCATGGTCAATCCCAAGGTGCTGGAGATGTGCGGCATCGACTCCAGCGTCTACTCCGGCTTTGCCTTCGGCATCGGCCTGGAGCGTATCGCCATGCAGCGCTACGGCATCCCGGACATGCGCCTGCTCTACGAGGGCGACGTGCGTTTCCTGGGACAGTTCAGGTGAGATCAGGGCAAGGTCTGAAGGAGGAACATACCGATGAAAATCCCCATGAAATGGCTCCGCGAGTACACCGAGATCCCGGCGGACGCGGATACCTATATGAACAAAATGATCATGATCGGCGACGGCGTCGAGGGCTATGAGACCCTCGGCGCGGAGGTCGAGGGCGTCGTGGTCGGCAAGGTGCTGACCTGCGAGCCCCATCCCAACTCCGATCATCTGCACGTGTGCACCGTGGACGTGGGCGAGGAAGAGCCCCTGCACATCGTCTGCGGCGCGCCCAACGTGGCGGCGGGCCAGCTGGTCCCCGTCGCGAAGAACGGCGCGCGCCTCCCCGGCGGCGTCAAGATCAAGAAGGGCAAGCTGCGCGGCGAGGTCTCCGAGGGCATGATCTGCTCCGGCGAGGAGCTGGGCTGCCCGCCCGAGCTCTACCCCAACATCTGGTCCGAGGGCATTCTGGTCTTCCAGGAGGATCACCCCCTGGGCGCGGACGTCAAGCCCATCCTCGGCTTGGACGACACGGTCATGGACTTCGAGGTGCTGGCCAACCGCCCGGACTGCCTGAGCGTCTGGGGCGTCGCCCGGGAGAGCGCCGTCGCCATGGGCACCACCTTCCAAAAGCCTGAGATCACGGTCACCGAGAACGGCAAGGGCGAGATCCATGACTATGTCTCCGTCTCCGTGCAGGACCCCGATCTCTGCCCGCGCTATGTCGCCCGCGTGATTGACAACGTGCGCGTCGGCCCCTCCCCCAAGTGGCTGCGGGAGTACCTCTTCGGCGCGGGCATGCGCTCCATCAACAACGTGGTGGACATCACGAACTTCGTGATGCTGGAGACCGGCCACCCGATGCACGCCTTCGACCTGGACAAGGTGGAGGGGCGGCAGATCATCGTCCGCCGCGCGAAGGAGGGCGAGTTCATCACGACCCTCGACGGCAAGGCCCACACCATGCAGGCCGGGCAGCTGGCCATCTGCGACGCGGTGAAGCCCTCCTGCGTGGCCGGCATCATGGGCGGCGAGGAGAGCGAGATCACCGAGAGCACCCGGCAGGTCATGTTCGAGTGCGCGGTTTTCGACTATGCCTCGACCCGGCTGACCTCCCGCGCCCTCGGCATCCGCACCGAGTCCTCCGGCCGCTTCGAGAAGGGTGTCAACATCCGCACGCCCCTGGAGGCCATCCAGCGCGCCTGCCAGCTGATCCACGAGCTGGACGCGGGCGACGTGGTGCCCGGCATCATCGACCTCTATCCCAACCCCGTCGCGCCGCAGGTGGTCACCGGCTCCTGCCGGAAGATCGCCCAGCGGGCCGGCGTGGGCATCCCCGCCGAGGACATCGTCCGCATTCTGGAGAGCCTCTCCTTCGGCGTGCAGCGCGAGGGCGACCAGCTGACCGTCACCGTCCCGGATTTCCGCCAGGATATCACCGTGGGCGAGGCGGACCTGTGCGAGGAGGCCCTGCGCGTCTACGGCTATGACAAGATCCCCTCCACGCTCCTGCGCGGCGAGACGACCCCCGGCGGCCGCTCCGCCGAGATGGCGCTCAAGGACGAGGTCACCTCGATCCTCACCGGGCTCGGCTTCAACGAGATTATGAACTTCTCCTTCGTCAGCCCGAAGTCCGTGGAGAAGCTGGACCTCCCCGAGGGCGATCCGCGCCGGGAGATGCTCGCCATCCGCAACCCGCTGGGCGAGGACACCTCCGTCATGCGCACGACCCTCGTGCCCGATATGCTCTCCACCCTCGCGCTGAACATGAACCACGCCAACGAGTCCGCCTGCCTCTTCGAGGCCGCCAAGGTCTTCGATCCGGCCCGCCGCACCGGCGAGGGGCTGCCCACCGAGACGCGCAAGCTCTGCCTGGGCGTCTACGGCAAGCAGGCCAGCTTCTTCTCCCTGCGGGCGGTCGTCGAGGCGCTGCTGCGCCAGCTGGGCGTCGAGACCACGGTGCGCAAGGCGTCCGCCTCCTACCTGCACCCCGGCCGCACGGCTGAGCTGGTCCACGGTGACGAGGCCGTCTGCCTGATCGGCGAGGTGCACCCGCAGACCATGGACCGCTTCGACCTGTCCGCCCGGGCCATCCTGGCCGAGCTGGATCTGGATCAGCTCCTGCGCCTGCGCCAGCCCATGGGCACCGTCAAGCCCATGCCCCGCTACCCCGCCGTCACCCGCGACCTCTCGCTGGTGATGGACGAGGCCGTGGAGATCGGGCCCATGCTGCGGGCCCTGGCCGCCTCCTGCGGGAGCGTGCTGGAGGACGCCCGGCTGTTCGACATCTACCGCAACCCGATCCTCGGTCTGAACAAGAAGTCCGTCGCCTTCTCCTTCGTCTTCCGCGCCCCGGATCACACGCTGACCGACGCAGAGATCACTGCCGCCATGGACAAGCTCCTGAAGACGGCCGAGGAGAAGTTCGGCGCGGTCATCCGCGGGTGATCTGAGATGGATCAGCTCATCCCCGCCTTCCTCCGCGAGGCGCTGACCGCCCAGTACGGCGGTCCCCTCGCGGAGGAGATCGCCTCCGGCTTCAGCCCCCGCAAGCCGGTCACCCTTCGCGTCAACACGCTGAAGGCGGACGCGCGGGAGGTGGACGCGGCGCTGGCGGCCGCCGGCATCGAGGCCCAACCCGTCGATTGGTACACGGACGCCCGCCTCCTCCCGGAGGCGGACGAATCCCAAGTGCAGGCCCTGTCCGTCTACACGGAGGGCAAGCTCTATCTGCAGGGGCTCTCCGCCATGCTGCCGCCGCTGCTGATGCCGCTCGCGCCCGGAATGAGCGTTCTGGACATGTGCGCGGCCCCGGGCGGCAAGAGTACGCAGATGGCCGCCCTCGCCGGCGGACAGATCGACCTGACACTCTGCGAGC